>CAZSTU010000326.1:0-2543 GCA_964609745.1 uncultured Halanaerobiaceae bacterium | reverse complement strand
AAATTTCTCTTCCACATACTCTCTAACTCTCTGCAGACCCTCTTTGAAATTTTTTCTCCCCAGACCAAGTCGAAAGTAATTTCCTTTAACTTCAAATACATTCCCCGGTAATAACATTACATTTTTCTTCTTTACTATATCCTGACAGAATCTATTAACTGTCAAATCAGCCTGCAATTCAGGAAAGGCAATGGGTCCGGCCTGGGGTTCTATCCAATTAAAAATCTCATTGTAGTCAGCAAAAAATTTTCGGGCAGCCTTTAAGTTGTCTTTTATAATTTCCATGTTACGGGTTAATATTTTTTCTTTAGATCTCAACGCAATATAGGCCAGAACTTCACTGGGAGCACTGCTACAGATCGTAGTATAATCTTTAAATTTAATAATTTCATCAAGGATCTCTCTATTTTTACTAAACAGCCAGCCTATTCTTAAACCGGGCAGTCCAAAACTCTTGGATAATCCTGAAAGAGATATCCCATTATAATAAGTATCCCCGGGTGACAAAAGTCTATCATCTGCATCATATTCACTAAATTTATACATTTCATCTGAAAAAAGATAAAGATCATTTTCTTTGACAATGTCCATCAATCTTTGGTAATCTTTACTATCAGGTAAAAATCCGGTGGGGTTATGGGGAAAGTTAGTCACAACCATTTTGGTTGTATCTTTGATTTCCTCTTCCAGAAAATCCAGGTCTAAAGACCACCCATCTTCCCTTAACTTTACAGGCCATCTTGTAACTTCACAGTTTAAGCCCTGTGGAATTTCATAAAGGGATTGATAAGCAGGAAACATGACTATAACATGGTCTCCCTCTTCCAAAAGTGTATTAAGCGTAATGAATATTCCCTCGGCAGGGGCCAAAACAATTACATCTTCAGGATCAATATTTTGATAAAGTTTAGCTATCTCTTCCCTCAGGCTATAATCACCTTTAGTCTCAGTATAACCAAGTTTTAATTTTTTCCATTTCTTTTTCCCTTTTTCATCAGCCATCGCAAGGAGATTTTCCCTGCTTATAGTCTCACAATCTGAGGAACTAAGTAAATATTCGGTATTAAATTCATAACGAGAAAAATATCTTTCAAGTTTAAATTCATCAAATTTCAATGTAAGTCCTCCTTCATAGTATAATTTCTGCTGTAATATTATTGTGATAGCAAAAAAATCTCTCACATACTTTGTCCGGAATGAACAAATAATTATATCAATAAATATATAATCCTCTTCTAATATAATATCTTTTGCAAAAAACAATTTAATCCTTTAATTATTAATAAAAAAATGCTATTCTTTATAAGTATCAATTAAAGACCTTATCTTTAAACATTTTTTAAGCTCCTCTACCGTCATTTCTCTATCTGCTTTTAGTGTTACAACTACTTCTCTTCCGGGATAAAGATGAAAAAAATTATCACTTAATAACACATCAATTTTCTCCAATTTAAGCCTGGTCCAGAGAGCACATTTTTGTGCCATAAAAGTTATTTCAAATCTTTTTGAATTGATTTTTTTTATGTTAGCTTTAATCCCGGGCTCCTTAAGTTGCATATGTTTTGGCCTGGCAAACGAGACAAAATTATCGGCTATAATTTCATCGTTTACTATTAATTCCAGCCAGAGTAACAGATCCCTAATCCCGTATTCTTCCACATATTTTTTTAAGTCAAGTGTTTTAACATGTTGATTGCTTTGTTGCGGGATTTCTACAGCAAATCCTTTTTCAGTAATTAAATTGCCAGCTACATCTCTTAACTGCCATTTGACCTGGCCCTGATAATCTCTAAGTTTATCACCTGTCACATGGATTTCTACTGTATAATTTTCCATATTTTCAACTCCAGAAATTATAATTGGGGCATAAAACCTTTTAGCCATATAATGAAGGGCCTTCCAGTTACCATTATAATCAAGTGAAGACCAGCTAGCAGCAGGCCAGTTATCGTTTAACTGCCAGTAAAGAGTCCCCATTCCTCTGGGCATATTACGGCGCCAGTTTTCCACTGCATATTTTACACCTAAACCCTGTAAAACTTGACTGACCCATAAAACATTATCAAAACCGGCAGGAAGCTTAAACCAGTCAAGCATATACTGCATAATAGTGGTATTGCCAATTCCACTTCGCTGATGATGTTCCATAATATATGAGGTTATATTACGGTCTCCTTCAGACGTATAGCCATAAACTGTCTTTGGTTCAGGAAAAGATTGAAAACCAAATTCACTATTAAAACGATGATTACAGTTTCGATACCATTCAAATGGTTTTTTGCCATGCCAGACTTCCCAGAGATGAGCATCTCCCCAATGTGGATTGTTAAAATCATTGCGATCACCTTTAGGACTGTGAGGACTCCCCGGCCAGTAATCAGTCTGAGGATTATGTTCAGCTACAATTTCTGGTAATAATTCATCAAATAACTTTTTATAATCATCCCAGGACATTTTCACTTTTTCACAATCCCATTCATCAGCTGCAATTCCCTGTTCAATCTCATTATTTCCACACCAGAGAGCCAGTGAAGCATGATGAC
>CAZSTU010000325.1:0-2569 GCA_964609745.1 uncultured Halanaerobiaceae bacterium | reverse complement strand
AGGAGGTATTTTTTTATCAAACTTACTCTAACTACCTAACAGGAATGCTCCTTTACAGTTTGAGACATATAATTTTCCATTAGATCCAGCAGATTATTAAAATCTTCAAGATTAATTAAAGAAACCGGTGAATGTATATATCTGCATGGTTGAGAAACTACAGCTGATGGAATACCGTCTTTAGTTAAATTTATCATGCCCGCATCTGTTCCACCCGCACGAGAACGTCTATACTGGTAAGGTATGTCGTTTTTTTCAGCAATGTTTATCAAACCCCGTAATATTTTCTTGTTGGCCACAAGGGAACTATCCATAATGGTAAGAGCCGGGCCACATCCAAGACTTGTGGAATATTCGTATTCATCACTTTCAGGAACATCTGACGCAGTTGTCCCTTCAATGACCAGAGCAAGATCCGGTTCTATACTATACGCTGCTCTGGCTGCGCCTCTTAGTCCAACTTCTTCCTGTACTGCAAATACACCATATACAGGATAAGGAAAATCTTTTTTTAATAATTCAATAATTGCTGCACAACCAATTCGGTCATCAAAAGCCTTTCCCCTGGCATGATTGTCTCCCATTTTAGCAAAGTTAGTTGTGAAAACTGCCATGTCACCAATATTAACTTTATCTTCTGCAACTTTTTTATTTTCTGCACCAATATCAATGTATAATTTTTCTATAGGTATGGGTTTTTTCCTTTCGTCAGGTTTTTGTAGGTGGATGGCTTTTGAACCAATAACCCCCGGTATTTTTTCTTTTCCTATCACAACGGATTTAGAAACCAGCACTCTTTTATCAATGCCACCTGCTGTTCTGAACTTTAGAAGACCATTATCTTCAATGGCTGTTATCATTAAACCGACCTCATCCATGTGTGCTGCCAGCATTAATTTGGGCCCGTTTTCATTGATATTCTTACTAACTATTAAATTTCCCATTACATCTGTATTTATATTATCTACATGTTCTTTTATTTCATCTTTTATTACTTTTCTTATTTCATCTTCCCTGCTTGAGACTCCACTGGCTTCTGTTAATTTTTTTAATAGCATGTTAATCCCTCCACAAAATCATCATCAATTCGGGCAATAAATTGAGCGAGTAATTGTCCGCCTTTTTTTATATCATTTAGGGATAATGTCTCTACTGATGTATGCATATAACGCAATGGGATAGAGATCAGCCCTGTAGCAACTCCACTTCTGGCAATCTGTATGCCCCAGGCATCAGTACCTCCAGGGTAAGGTGAGGGTTCCAGCTGATAATCTATATCAAGTTCTTTGGCAATTTCGGTTAATTTTTTATGAATTTGAGGGTGAACATGTGGGCCAATAGCTATAGCAGGTCCTTCATTCATTTTAGATACTCTATCTTTTGCAACCCCCGGCATATCTGCATGACAGACATCTATTGCAATTCCAATGTCAGGATTAATAGAATATGAACTGGTTATTGCCCCCCTGACACCTACTTCTTCCTGTACAGTAGTTACTGCTCTAAGGGTGATTTTGTGTTTTAAGTGAGAAAGTTCCTTTAGACACTGATAAATCATTAATACACCTGCTCTGTCATCAAGAGATTTTCCACTAACAGTATTATTTTGTAATGATCTAAAATTTCTTTTCAAACTTATTACATCACCTATTTGAATAAATTCTTTAGCTTTATTTTTATTATGGGCAATGTCAATAAAAAGTTTTTCATTGTCAGGAGCTTTATTCCTTTCACTGCTATCTGTAAGATGAGGTGGTTTAGCTCCAATTATGCCGGCAATATCTTTTTTACCGTGAACAATAACTTCCTGCCCCAATAAAGTACGGGGATCTACCCCACCAACATATGTAAACCTGAGAAAACCATCGTCATCAATTTTTGTTACCATTAAACCTATTTCATCCATGTGTGCTGCCAGCATAATTTCAGGTGGATTATTAATTTCCTGATCTGGGTATTTGGTTGCTACCAAATTACCCATTTTGTCTGTTTGAATATCATCAACATAGTTTTCAAACTCTTTACTAATATTTTGAGCAAGATCTTTTTCGAATCCTGAAATTCCTCTTGCTTCAGATAATAATTTTAAAAAATCTCTATTTTCCACTTTTGTAATTTCCTCCTTTCATTACTCTATATTATACTTCTTTTAATTTTCTCAATTACCTGCCTGATTATGGGATTTATTAAAATAATTATTACTAACTTTTAGACCCGGAAAACCGCATTGTCTCAGAGCCTCATAAGTTATAACAGCAACTGAACTTGCCAAATTGAGGGAACGTGCTTCTCCCCTCATGGGAATTCTAATGGTTTTGTTTAAATTATTTTTGAGAAAATGTTCCGGAAGTCCTGCAGTTTCTTTTCCAAAAACAAGAAAATCATCATTGCTGTAGTTAATTTCATGATAGGCTCTATTTGCTTTTTTACTGGCAAAATAAAAATTATATCTACTATTTTGGTCTATTAATTCCTGTAATGAATCATAATAATAAATATCAAGTAATTCCCAATAATCAAGACCTGCTCTTTTTAAATATTTATCATCAGTTGAAAATCCTAGTGGACG
>CAZSTU010000324.1:0-2581 GCA_964609745.1 uncultured Halanaerobiaceae bacterium | reverse complement strand
AAATAAATTGATCTCGATCAAGCAGAGCATCGACCCTATCGGCTAAATAAATTATTCGGCCGGGCAGGGGAATATCTTCTCCCTGGACTCCATTAAAATTCGGTCCTGACCATTTATGATGGTGATGTAATATAATATCCTTCATATCCGGAACAAAACTTAACCTGCCTGCCAGTTTATAACCCCGCTGACAGTGGTCTTTAACTTTTTTATCTTCAAGTAAATAATTTTTTTGAAACTCAATCTTGTTTTCATTTTCTCTTATACCTATATCATGGATAAGTGCTGCCAGCACTACTTTATTTAATAATTCCTTTTTAAGTCCCATTTCTTTTCCCGGTTCCAGAGAGATATAAGATACCTTACGGGAATGAAAGAGGATATTGGTATTTATCATATCAAGAGCCCGTGAGAGAGTAATAAACAAATCGCTGATACGCAGCTTTGAAGCAGGTAAATTACCCATCTCCTCAGTCCTTATTTTAGAGGGAATCATTACATTTCCTCCCTTTCTAAATTTAACATCAATATTTATAATATCAAAAGTTAATTTTTATTTTTTATTGCTCTAATATAATATTATACTTCAATTGCTGATATACTTTTAGTATTTAGTTAACTAAAATTATTCAATAGTTTTCAAAAATATTTCTACCAATTCTGGATCAAATTGACTGCCGGCACAGTTTTTTAATTCCTGTATGGTCTCTTTTTTGCTCATGGGTTCTTTATAGGGGCGTCCGTGTCTCATAACGTCATAAGCATCGACAATACTGGTAATTCTAGCAAGAAGTGGTATGTTTACACTCTGTAATCCTTCAGGATACCCTGATCCATCCCAGTGTTCATGATGATAAAGAATTTCCTCAGCAATACTGGCAAATTCTGTGGAGGAACTGACAATTCTATAACCTATTGTTGAATGTTTTTTTACTTCCTCCCATTCCTCTTCTGTCAGGGGACCGGGTTTTTCCAGGATTTCATCCGGGACAGCCACCTTGCCTATATCATGTAAGGTAACAAGAACTGAAAGTTTATCCAGCTCAGCATGAGTTAAGCCCAGCTCTTCTCCAATTTTAAATGCATGTCTCTGCATTCTAAAGGAATGTTCCTCAGTTTCATGGCTCTTTTCTTTAAGTACTGTTAATAAATTGGATAATATATTACTTCTAACACTTCTAGATTCATTTAATTTCGTCTCATACATCCAGTCTTCTGCCTCATTTATAACTTCCATAATATCCGTTTTTTTATCATGTTTTAAGGCATAGCCAAAAGCAATCGAAAGTGGAAGCTCCGGCTTATTTTTACTTTTCAGCCTGGCTTTTATTCTCTTAACAACCTTTTTGATATTATTCAGAGAAGTTTTGGGCAGTAGAATAAGAAACTCATCTCCACCCCAGCGGATCACTATATCTCCACCCCGGCAGGAATTTTCTAAAATAGAAGCTGCCTTTTTTAAAACCCGATCTCCCTGTTTGTGGCCATAGGTATCATTAATTAATTTTAGACCATTTACATCCCCCATAACTACCCCCAGAGGCAAAATGTGTTTTGACTTATTAAACCCCGGTAATATTTTATCAAGGTAATTACGGTTATAAAGTTCTGTAAGAGAATCATGATATTTCAGAAAATCTTTTTGTCCTGTAATCTCTTTATTAATGTTGTTATCAATTAAAATACTGGCAAAAGTTCCTTCTTTATCAGCTACTTCAAATTGTAATAACCCGGTTAAATCAGGTCGGTATTTTTTATAATAATCACTTTTAAACACATATTTTCCCTTTTTATCTTCAATATAAAGGGAAAAGGGTAGGTTTTTTACCACTTTTTGCAAAAAAAGATACTGCCGGCGAAATCTTTTCCCCTTATAATAAAAATATACAGCAAATACTAAAGCCAGTATTATAATTATGTTATACATAAATATATTTCTCATAAGATCACCACTATTATTTTGCTATTTAATATTCGCTTCTTTAATAACTTCAATAAATTTTGGGGCAAGTTCAGGGTCAAATTGACCGCCGGCACAGGTCTCTATTTCTGTTTGTTTAAATTTTATGTAAGCATTCATACCTCATATGATATTATTAACAATAATAATTTTTATTAATAATATCATGTTACGAACAATATGTCAAAAACTGTTTAAAATTTAATTGTCACTCATTTTTTTTAATGCCTCATATCGGGAACGCAACAATTTCTCATGTCCTTTTTCATCTTTTATCAATTGTTCAAACACGGCTTTGGCTCTTTCGTCAGTAGTTTTTTTCTTTAATTTTTTATATTTTTCCTGAGCAGCTATTTCGTCTTCAATTGCTTCCTGTAATCCTTCCAGTATCTCATCCATAATAAAGCCCCTCCTTTAGTTTAAAAAATTTAAAATAAAAGCCTGATTGCCCTTTTCATTATAGGTAATAAGATCTACACTGCGCCTAACAAGCGCCAGTCCTCTACCCCTTTCCTCTCTGTTTAGCTCAAATTCCTTTTGCAGTTCTTCCCTCCAGTCAAATCCATTCCCTTCATCTTCAATGAGAATCATTAAATATTTCTCTTCTTTAAGTAAAATTTT
>CAZSTU010000323.1:0-2666 GCA_964609745.1 uncultured Halanaerobiaceae bacterium | reverse complement strand
GAGTTTATTGGAAATTTTAGAGAGGTTATGAAAGAAAGCACATCCGATTCTGTATTAATAGGAGAAGTGTGGGAAGATGCCTCCAATAAGATGAGTTATGGTCATAGGAGGAAATACTTACTGGGTGAGAGGCTGGATTCTGTTACCAATTATCCTTTGCGCAGTATTATGCTGGATTTTATAAGCGGAAGTACAGATGCAAAGGTAATTCACCGTGCTTTAATGACACTATATGAGAATTATCCGCGGACACACTTTTATTCAACGATGAATATGCTGGGTAATCATGACCTAAAAAGAATTTTAACCGAGCTCAAAGAACGGCAAAGTTCAAAGCAGGGCCGGAATGAGGAAAACCAGGGGCAAGATGAGATAATTGCTTTAAGACAGTTTAAACTGCTAATTTTATGGCAGATGACATTTCCCGGTATTCCTACAGTATATTATGGAGATGAAGCTGGTGTTGAGGGTGGTAAGGATCCTGATAACCGCAGAACCTACCCCTGGGGTCACGAAAATGAGGAACTACTGGCATTGTATCGAGAATTAATCTGTGCAAACCAGGAATTTGATATGTTTAAAACAGGAGAATGGATTTCTCTGCCTGTAAATGAAGATGTTTATGCTTATGTAAGAAGAATTGAGCAAAACCGTGATCTCTTTGCAAACAAACGGGATAACAATACAGCTCTGGTTGTGATCAATAGAAGCCAGCAGGAAGAATTTACACTGGAACTGGAGCTTGAGAAATGGATTGATGATGGGAAAATATATGATCTTCTGGAAAATGAAGAGCTAGAAATAAAAGGAGGACAGCTATCGATAAGTGTAAAACCGCTTTCGGGCCGTATTTTTGTAAAACAGCGGTGGCCGCAGAAACTGAAACAGCAGAGGGAAGCTGGTGTTTTGCTTCATATTACTTCCCTGCCCTCACAGTATGGTATTGGTGATATGGGAGAAAATGCCTTTAAATTTATCGATTTTCTTGAGGAGTCGGGACAGGGCTACTGGCAGGTATTACCCTTGAATCCCCCCGGCTGCGGTAATTCCCCCTATCAATGTTATTCCTCCTTTGCGGGAAACGCGATGTTAATTGATCCAGAAAGCCTGGTAGATAACGGGTGGCTTGCAGAAGAAGATTTTAAACCGGTACCGGAATTTAGTCAAAATGAGGTAGACTTTGCAAAAGTTGAGGGGTATAAACATGAAATCTTCCGCAAAGCATGGCAAAATTTCAAAAAAAGTAGTGGAGATGAGACTGAGGCCTATCAGGACTTTATTGCAAAACATAATTACTGGCTGCCTGATTACTGTCTGTTTATGGCACTGAAAGATAAATTCAACAATAAAGTGTGGACGGAATGGCCGCAGGTTATTGCCCGGTACAGACCGGAGGCAGTAGAAAAATATACACAATTATTACAGGAAGAAATAAGTTATCATAAATTTTTACAGTATGTATTTTTTGATCAGTGGCAGCAGTTAAAGCGGTATGCCTCTGAAAAAAACATTAAGATTATGGGAGATCTACCTATATTTGCAGGACATAATAGCAGTGATGTCTGGGCTCATTCTCACCTCTTTAAGTTAAAGGAGGATGGAACCCCTATAAAAGTGGCCGGTGTACCGCCTGATGCCTTTAGTGATACAGGACAGAGATGGGGAAATCCTGTTTATCGCTGGGATAAGATGTCAAATAATAGCTATCAGTGGTGGCAGGAAAGATTTAAAGTGCTCGAAGGAATGATGGATATGGTTAGAATTGACCATTTCCGGGGCTTTGAGGCTACCTGGGAGATACCTGCTGAAGAAGAAACGGCTGTCAGGGGTCACTGGGTTGAGGGACCGGGTCAGGAATTTTTTGATGTGGTCATGGAGAAAATAGATAACCTTTCTCTTGTGGCCGAGGATTTAGGTTATATCACCCCTGAAGTTGAAGAATTAAAGATTGTCAATGATCTTCCGGGTATGAAGGTAATGCAGTTTATGAAGGAACCTGATGAGGAATTTAAACTCCCCTTTCACCAATATAATAACTATCTTTACAGTGGCACCCATGATAATAAAACACTGCTGCAGTGGTATCAGGATTATTTTATTGATCATGAAAAAAAACAAGTATTTTCCGGTTCAAAAGACGAAGCAGCCCATATCTGCTGGCACTATATTGAAGAGCTTTATAGGACACAGGCTTTCAAGGTTATCATTCCCCTTCAGGACATACTATCACTGGGGACAGAAGCACGCATGAATATACCCGGTACTGCTGACGACAACTGGAAATGGAGATTTCACTGGCAACAGATTGAAGAAGGTGTTAAAAGAAAATTAAAAATGATGGTTGCAGAATATGACCGTATATAGGATGTGTCAGGAAATGATCTGAATTGTCTATTGCATTAAGATGATTAAGATGAGAGTGCTTTAGAATTATATAGCATTTTCACTATATTATAAATAATCACTATAGAAAGAAAGGTGGAATTATTAGATGAAGATTGATTTAAATAATGCTGCTGTAAGTGAACTGACTCAACTCAATGGTATAGGTGAACAAAAGGCCCGAAGAATAATTAACTATCGAAAAAAGAATGAATGCTTTTATGAAACAGAAGAACTTATGAATGTAAAGGGAATAGGTAAAAATGTTTTTCGTAAATTAAAGG
>CAZSTU010000322.1:0-2707 GCA_964609745.1 uncultured Halanaerobiaceae bacterium | reverse complement strand
CCAGTTCCTGTTTATAATCCCATTCAATAAATTGGCCGAATTCTCCTCCCATAAACAATAATTTTTTGCCGGGGTGGGCGATCATATATGCATATAATAACCTCAGATTGGCAAATTTCTGCCAGTAATTGCCCGGCATCTTGTCTAAAAGTGATTTTTTGCCGTGAACTACTTCGTCATGGGAGAGAGGTAAAATATAATTTTCTGAGTAGGTATACATCATGGAAAAAGTTAAATTATTATGTAGTCCTCCCCGGAAAAGAGGATCCTTTTCCATGTATTCCAGAGTATCATTCATCCATCCCATATTCCATTTAAAGTTAAAGCCGAGACCACCGCTGTCAGTAGGAGAAGTTACACCGGGCCAGGCGCTTGACTCCTCGGCTATCATCAATGCTCCAGGAAAATTCCTAAAAATAACTTCATTTAACTTTTGCAAAAAATCAATGGCCTCCAGGTTTTCATTACCACCATATTTGTTAGCAGCCCATTCTCCGTCCTTTTTTTGATAATTAAGATAGAGCATATTGCTGACAGCATCAGCTCTGATGCCATCAATATGAAATTCTTCAAACCAGAAGTAAGCATTGGAAATAAGAAAACTCCATATCTCGGGCTGGGCAAAATCAAAATTAAGAGTATCCCACTGTATATTTTCAGCCCGACGCGGATCTTCACTTTCAAATAGAGGTGTACCGTCAAATTTTCTAAGTCCGTGATCATCTTTGCAAAAATGTCCGGGTACCCAGTCAATTATGACTCCGATATTCTTCTGGTGACATTTATCAACAAGATATCTAAAGTCATCCGGATTACCGTATCTGCTGGTGACAGCGAAATAGCCTGTTGTCTGATACCCCCAGGAACCATCAAAGGGGTGTTCAGCTATAGGCAGAAATTCAATATGAGTATATCCCATTTTTTTTACATAATCCACCAGTTCATTGGCTATCTCTCTGTAATTGAGTAGTTCTCCATTATTTTTTCTTTTCCAGGAACCGGGATGGAATTCATAAATAAGCATGGGTTCCTGTAGTGGGTGATAATCTTCTTTTTTTTGTTGCCATTTTTTATCATTCCATTGATATTTATCAATGGGAAAGATTTTTGAGGCAGTTTTTGGTTTCTTTTCGGCATAAAAAGCATAGGGATCTGCCTTAAGCCTTTTTTCGCCTTCGGGGCCCACAATATGGTATTTATAGATATCATCGCTTTTTGCTTCAGGAGTAAATATTGTCCAGATACCTGAATCTTCCACTTTTTTCATTCTGTGTATACTACTGTCCCAGTTGTTGAAATCACCTACAACACTTACTCTACGGGCATTCGGGGCCCAGACTGAAAAGCGAACTCCTCTTTTCCCATCTACCTTTGTAATATGACTTCCGAGAAAGTCATAACTCTGATAATGTTCGCCCCGGTGAAATAAATAGCAATTATAATCGGTAGGATAGTGTTTATTCATAATCTGCCTCCATAGCTCGAAATTTAATTATTATTTTGGTATAATTATAACATATGGAAGTATTTATTTCTAGAATTTTGTATGTATTTGCTTTCTTTATCTTGACAGTACCTGTATTATCTATTAAACTTGATATATAAAATATATGTCTTACAGGAGGGTAAAGATGTCCCGAAAATTAAAGATTCTCTTTGTTGCTTCTGAAGTAGAACCTTTCGTAAAAAGTGGAGGTCTGGCAGATGTGGCCGGTTCACTGCCTCAGGCCCTGCGCCAAATGGGCCATGACACAAGGGTTGTATTGCCGGAGTACGGGATTATGGATGATAATTTCAAGAGAGAACTGGAACATGTTATTAATTTTAATACCACTGTTGTCTGGAGAAATGAGTATGTAGGTGTTAACAAACTGGATAATGAAGGGGTTCCCACCTATTTTATAGATAATAAATATTTTTTTAACAGACCGACGATGTATGAAAATGATGATAAAGAGGTGCAATTTACCTTTTTTAACAGGGCAGTACTGGAAATGTTGCCTAAAATTGACTTTAAGCCCGATATTATTCACTTCAATGATTGGCAGACCGGTATTATGGCCCTTCTGCTAAAGGATAATTATAAGAGATATAACTTTTATCAGGATATTAAGACAGTCTATACTATACACAATCTGCGATATCAGGGAAAGTTTAGTTACAAAATAATTGAAGATGTGTTGGGGGTCGATCACTGGCACTGGTATTCAGGAAATATCAGGCATGATGGTCTGGTAAATTTCATGAAAGCAGGAATATTATATGCAGATAAGATAACAACTGTCAGTGAGACCTATGCTGAGGAAATAAAAAATCCATATTACGGTGAAGGTCTTGATTATGTACTAAGAATGCGAGATGAGGATCTTAATGGAATTGTCAATGGCATCAGTTATGATAAATTTAACCCGGAAACTGACAGCAGCATATATTATAATTATAACCTGGAAAATCTGGAAGGGAAAAAGAAAAATAAGTTGAAATTACAACAGGAAATGGACCTTCCAAAAAGAGAAGGGATACCTCTGGTGGGTATTATTTCCCGTCTGGTTGAACAAAAAGGACTTGACCTGGTGGTTGCTGTACTGGAAGAGGCCCTGTATAAAGAGGATATGCAGTTTGTACTACTGGGTACAGGCCAGAGAAAATTTGAAGAATTTTTTCGGGAAATGTCTCTGAAATATCCAGAAAAGGTATCTACTGAGAT
>CAZSTU010000321.1:0-2743 GCA_964609745.1 uncultured Halanaerobiaceae bacterium | reverse complement strand
CACCTATTATTTCTTTTACTTCACTAATCTTTAATTTTTCAATAATTTTTGAGGTAGGGATACCGTTACTATTCCAACCGCGCAGTTGATAATACTTCTGCAAGCTTTTATTAAATTCTTTTTCTGTAATTTCCTGTACACTATTTTTATAAAAGCAGGAAGGAATAATATCCTGTTTTTTATCTACACCAAAATATACATTTATTAACCGTTTAAGATTAAAAATCCTTTCTCCAATTTCATAAAAATCATTCAAGCTAATATTAAAACCTGTAATCAAATTATACCAGTCAAGAAACTTTTTAAATGGTAGTTCTGAATATATTATAAATTTACATACTTTTAGAGAATCAAAAAGAGCCATTACATTTTGCATTTTAACAGTCATTAAAGCTTTGCCTTCCAGGCCAAATCTGCTGAGGGTTTTTTTATAGCCTATTTCAGGAAAAGCTGTTGCTCCTTCCAGAGCATGAGTAAACCCCTGAACATGACAGGCACCTCTATTAGAAGTTGCATATCCTAGAAATAAACTGGCATAAGTTCTGGGATCATGAGCAGGTGGTTCAAGACCTTTTACATGTATATCAAAGTTATGTGGGAGATCCAGTTTTTTATTTATAAATCTTGTTCCCTGTGCTAATAATTTTCCTACCCCTTCCTGTTTAATAATTAATTTAATTAATTTTAATATTTTTTCATCATCACCCCAGGTCAACAAATCATTTTTTATATACCCTCTTTCAGCCAGTTCTAAAGCTAAACCAATTACATTTCCAGTGCTTATTGTATCTACTCCTCCCCTATTGCATAAACTATTGGCTTTAACCACAGTATCCAGATTATTAATCAGAAGATTACTACCTAATGTGCCAATAGTCTCATATTCTGGGCCGGCTTCTTTTTGATGATTTAATTTTATTTCTCTTCCACAACCAATAATACAGGTTCCGCAATAATATCTATTACTTACATATTGATCATTCAATTTTGTCCCTGAAAGACCTTGTCCTTCTTTATGCCAGTTTCTTATTCTCCAGTTTTTAACAGGATAATCACCTATTTTAAGAGCATTATCTACCCCACAGGCGGTGCCTAAATTTTTCATTGCTTCGGTTCCTTTTAAAACCCTGGATATATTATTCTTTATATCTTTTTCAAAATCTGTTTTTTTATAAATAGGTATCTGTTTTTCTCCCTTAAAGATGACTATACTCTTTAAATTCTTATTACCCATAACTGCACCCAGTCCACTGCGTCCAAAAGCTCTGGCCTCTCTACCTCCGATCATTATATTGGCAAATTTAACACCTTTTTCTCCTGCTAAGCCAATACTCATAATATTAAATTTTTTATTGTACCTGTTTGCAAAAAAATCATGAGTTTGAAATGTACCTTTTTCCTGTAACTGAGGGCATGGTTTAATATTAATTTTTTTTTCATCAATTAATAAATATGAAAGATTTTGGGCCTCACCTGTTATAAATATCCCATCATATCCACAGGAACGAAGAGTACTGCCTATTTTTCCTCCTACATCTGATTCAGCCAAAATACCGGTCAGGGGTGATATTGAAGTTGAATGCAGACGGTCTGAGGAAGGAATTTTCGTTCCACAGAAAGGGCCGGTGGTAAAAATAAGGGGGTAGTTTTTTCTATCTTTATTTCCATAATCCACAATATTTTGAGCCAGAAGATATGCACCTATACCACTTCCACCCATATATTTTTTCATAATATTCTCCGGCAAAGAGAAGATATCAATCTTTTCCTTTGTTAAATTAACATTTATAAACTTATTAAAATAACCATTCATTATTTCCCAACTTTCTTTGTATTGTTTATAATAATAAAAGAACTAATCTAGCCCCTGCCTGTTATAGATAGGGACTAGATTATTATTATGTTAACTTAAACCACCTTTAAATCAAATCATTTACCAGTAAAAATTCATGGGCTGCTTCTTCCGGTGTCTTACCGTCTAAATCAACAAGGGTATTTATTTTTGTCATATTTTAGTTCTATGTCAATGATAAGGATTTGACTTTTTTATTTTATTCTCCTTCTTCCCTCTAGCGTCAGGAGCAAATTTAAGGTTTAACTAATTCCACTCTACGGTTAAAAGCTCGCCCTTCTTCAGTCTCATTGGAAGCTTCAGGAGCTAAAAACGCTACCCCTTCAGCGTTAAGCCTTCCCTGTTCAACACCGTACTCACTGACTAAAGTTTCTACAACTGCTTCTGCTCTGCGGGTTGATAAATCTATATTAAATTCAAAACCACCCTGGCTGTCAGTATGGCCAACCACATATAATTCTAAATCCGGATTCTGAGTGAGAAAATCAGCAATTTTCGTCAGTGCTTCTTCTGACTCTGCTTTTATTTCTGCCTCACCGGTATCAAAATAAATATTATGGACAGAAACTGAACCCTTTTCCTCAATTTCCCTGGCCATATTATCGAGATTAACTTCAATCAAATCTTCTGCAGGAGGGGCAGTTTCTATAATATCCAGTACAATACCAAGCCGCCCATCGCTAGATCTTGTTGTAGTTAAGGATATATAAACATCACCGGCTCCATCTTCTTCAGTCAGTTCTGCAGAAAGATAACGAAACTCTTCTTCCGAAATGGCCAAATCGTGGGCCTCTCCCGGCAAAGGATTGATATCACGATTATATAATTGGATTATCCAAAAACCGTCCAGTTCATCTCTGGTGCCAGAGAATATGATATCAAAACCCGCCT
>CAZSTU010000320.1:0-2793 GCA_964609745.1 uncultured Halanaerobiaceae bacterium | reverse complement strand
ATTTAAGTATTCTGAAAAATGCTCTTTATTTGTGTTAGTAATGGTGTCAATCATTTTTTCCTCCTGAATTAAATCTTTTCCGTCTTACTTATATTAAATTAATTATCGGTTATAAAAAACTTCTTTAATACCAGTACTGAAATGAAATGTATTAAGATAAATAAGATAAACCCTTTTACTGCTATTTTCATCATGGGAACCGCTATTTTTTTGCCTATATCCAAATCTCTGTCTTCACCCAGGTTAACTATTTTAGTTAATTGCTCTCTGGCTATTTTCTTCTTTTTCTCGCTTAGTTGTTGAACTTGGGGACTGGAAAGCATTTCTTTCATATTATTTTTCTGTACGTTCCTGCGTTCCTGTTCAAAGTGATTTATTACCGGATTTTTATACATTATTCCCAGAAATAGCCCCAGCCATAATAAGGCTATCAGTACTATAATCAATGAAAATTTATATTGATTTAATACCTTTTTTACATAAAAGTTTCTAATAAAGGATTCCGTATCATAATTTATTATAAAGAAAATAATATAGCAGAGATAAAAACCGCAGGCTATAACAAGGATTTCAATTTTCATCACTTTAATAAATAAATCAATTACCCCGGCTTCCCGCGTAAAACGTATATACAAAAGATAGCCGGAGACACAAAAATTAAATAATATTAATAATTCCATAAGTGCTTTGCCGTATCTATTTTTTATGCGCCTGTTTATTCGTCTGAGTAAAAACCGGGAATATATATTTTTGCCCCACATTTTAATTAAATAATTATTTAAAAAATATTTAATCAGCGGTAGACCCAGGATAAACACAGTAGTAAATATTAAATAATAGACGTTATGCTTTATCAAATAAACCAGTTCAACTATTATCATATCAAATATTTTCTTATTTGAGTTATTTGCGATAGCTTTATTTTTCTAAAGAAAATAAACTTCTAGCTCCATAATAGCCGTTTAATAAGAAAATTATCGTTTCCATTTATTTATAAAAGGATAATTTTTTAACTATATTTCCTTATGCTTATTATAATGGTATTATATGGAAATATAATTGGATACACTACCCCTATTCACAAAAGATATTTTTTAAAAAATTTTCTTCTTAATTTAATTCATTAGCAGGCCGGTTTTATGAGGCTCCTCATCTTCTCTTTTTGTTTTTCTTTTATCCTGCCCACTGCCATGGCTAACATTACTATCAAAGCCAGAGAAGATTGCAGCCGCATCTTTTTAATGCCCCTTATTGTGTGATCCTCAAAACCATAAGATACATCTAACCTGCTGTTTACTCTTTCTACTGCTGTCCTATGTTTATATTCTCTGTCCCATTTATAACTGGAACGGGCCAGAGGAGTAAATCTTCTTTTGTCTTCTGATAAAGAAACTCTAATACTTTTAGCCAGTGGACATTCTTTTTGTCCCTTACACTCCAGACCATAATGATGGGCAGGACAGCGATATTTTAATGCTTCTCTGTCTTTTTCAAAACCACCATAGGCCATCTCCCGCCTTCTTCCTGTTTTGGGATCATAACAATAAACATTACCACAATAATCATATACTACATTATCTCGCCCGGGCAGAAGGCGAGTATCGTCTCCCTGCCACATATTCCTGATATCAATCACTGGTTTTATCTCATGATCATCCCAGAGTTTACCTGTTAATTTACCATCATCATATCCTCTATCAGCTGACCAAAATTGGCATCTCTCTGTTATCTCTGGATGTTTATTATCTATTTCTTCCAGTAAGTCATGAGCTATAGGAGATTCTCCACTGGAAGCAGGTGTTACTTTAAATTCAACCGGAAGTTCATACATGCTGTCTACTACAAGATGAAGTTTATAACCAAACCACTTTTTGACTTTTTCATATTTGGTACCATCTTCATTCTCAAAATGATAAACCTTTTTACCCCAATCAGCATCTAAATCTCTTCGTCTGTCACCCTCTAATTGTTCTTCATTTTCATAATCATGGGGATTAGCAAAACTTTCAATTCCTTTACCATCAATTGCTAAACGTTTGCCAAAATCAGGTAATAGTTCTTGCAACTCCTCTATTAAATCATCAAACATCTTATCTACGTAAGCCTGATGTTCTGGCTCCATTAATTTATCTAAAAAACGACTGTAAACCCAGGGAGGGGGTACTTTATTATCTAAACCACACATATCTCTTAATTGACTGTTCCTCCCCAGTTCCCGGCGTAAACTCTCTATGGTTTTATGCTGATAAACAATACCGGCTAAAAGGGAATTCCACATCCCTCTTATGGGGAAATCATTTCTCCCATTACCTCGTTCTTTTTCTAGATGTTTCATGAATTTTTCGTCAGGTAAATATACAATTACCAATTCCAATCTCTTTAAATCTTCTAAAATTTCAACTTCACGGTAGTCAAACAACTTCATTTGTGGTATAATAGCCATAGGGTGAATTCCTCCTCTATAAGTGTTTTTTAGTTTTTTATCAATTACTATTATATCACTTATAGCAAGGGATTTCACCCTTTTTTAATGGATTTTTTGTGATCTGGGGTCAATTTCTCTGATTTTTCCCATTTTACCCTCATTTACCCCTCTATAGTCCCGCTTTTTGGGGTAAAGAAAAAATTACACCTTCAATTATTACTGTTATCTAAACCTTTATATCTATCGCAAATAGCTCTCGCTTATTCCTGGTATGTTGTTCTTGGTATTGAGTCTTTACTACGAGGTTCAAAATTGGTAAAATTACAGGAAGAGTTAAAAAAGGTGAAAAGCTCCCTATTTACTCAATT
>CAZSTU010000319.1:0-2799 GCA_964609745.1 uncultured Halanaerobiaceae bacterium | reverse complement strand
AGTGGATTAGCAGGATTTTATTAAAATTATTCTTTTTATTGATTCATTTTTGTATCAATATATTTTAAAAAACAATACATACTCCACATCTTCAGTCACCTATTATTTCCTGCCATTGATTTGTATATGTATCATTGATACAATACTGTATCAATTTTTTCTAAATTTACTTGTTTATAATCAGGATATTTTATATAATAAGTAAAGAGACTATAATTTATCGAATTATGTTGAAGAAAGGAGAGTATTTGATGCAAACAATTCAGTCTGACAAAAAAATAACCGGTAATACAACTATTTTGAATACCATCCTCAAATCTACCAGAAATGGTATTATTGTTATCGATAAATATGGAAAAATTATTCTTTATAACCAGGCAGCAGCAAATATAATTGGTGTATCCCCAAAAAAAGCACTGGACAGTGATCTGGAAGATATACTGCCCAGTCGCGGTCTAATGGAAGTACTGGAAACAGGTAAACCTCAAATCGCCCAAAAATTTAAAATCGATGATAGGGCTGTCATCAGTAACCGTACCCCACTTATTCAGGATGATAAAATTATTGGAGCAGTTGGTATTTTTCAGGATATATCAGATCTGGAAAGTATCTCGCAAGAACTTGAATCTACTAAAAATTTGAATCGTGAGCTGGACACAATCATTGAAGCGGTCACTGACGGCTTATATATTACTGATGGAGAAGGATATACAACCCGGATCAACAGCACTTATGAAGAAATTACTGGTATTAAAGCTGAAGAAGTTATGGGAAAACACATGGAAGACCTGGTAGAGGAAGGTTATTATTCTGAATCCGTCACACTACATGTGTTAAAGGAAAGAAAGCCGGTTACTATCACCCATGAAATAAAAACGGGTAAAGAGGTTATGGTCACCGGTACTCCAGTCTTTGATGAAGAAGATAATATTATCAGGGTTGTCACAACTGTCAGGGATATGGAAGCCCTGGCCAGGATGAAAAAGAAACTTAATGAAAGCAAAAAATTAAATGCCAGATATTATAATGAACTGGAACAATTGCGACTACAGCAGTTAAAGCTAGAAGATGTAGTTATACAGAGCCAAAAAATGCGGGAAGTAGTAGAATTGGCTCTCCGCTCAGGTCAATTTAATGCTACTGTCCTGATAACCGGCGAATCGGGTACTGGAAAAGAAGTTCTGGCCAGGATAATTCACAAATCAAGCCAGGAAAATATAAATTCTGGGTCTTTAATAAAGGTAAACTGTGGTGCAATTCCAGATAATTTACTGGAATCTGAACTTTTTGGTTATGAAAAAGGAGCTTTTACCGGCGCCAAAGAAGAAGGTAAACCCGGCCTTTTCGAACTGGCAGAAGGTGGCACCCTCTTTTTAGATGAAATAGGAGAACTTCCTCGTAAATTACAGGTTAAACTCCTGAGAGCTTTACAGGAAAATGAAATTATGAGAATTGGTGGTACTGAACCCATCCAGATAAATACCAGAATTGTTGCTGCAACCAATCAAAATTTGGAAAAACTGGTTGAACAGGATAAGTTTAGAGAAGACCTTTATTATCGTTTAAATGTAATACCCCTGGAGGTTCCTCCACTGCGAGAAAGAAAAGATGATATAGAGGCCTTACTGCGGCACTTTTTGAACATTTTTAATGACAAATTTGACACAAATAAGAAATTATCTCTAACCTTAATAGAAAAACTGAAAAATTACAGCTGGCCCGGTAATGTCCGCCAATTAAAAAATATTGTAGAACGAATGGTAGTTATGGTCACTGATGATATAATCAAGGTCGAACATCTCCCTACAGATCTTAAAAAAGAGTTAAATATAATAGATAATAATTGTGCTATTAGAATTGAAGAAGATGATCTAAATTTAGAAAAGGCTAAAACTATGATCGAAAAAAAATTACTGAAAAAAGCCATGGAAAAAGCAAAAACCACCAGAGAAATTGCTTCCCTGGTGGGTGTAAGTCAACCAACTGTAGTTAGAAAGATGAAAAAGTATGATCTATAATCGGGACAGTTATACTGCCCTGAGGCATAACAAACATTTCATATTTGTTATCATATCTCTTTTGAAGGTATTTTAATGCTCTATTAGCTGTTTTAAATTTTTTTGCAAATATCTGCTCTGTTGTTTTTTTATCAAGTTCAGATATTAATATTACTTCTTTTTTTAAAACCACTTTGCTAATAGCAAAGGCTTTGTGTCCTCCCAGTACAAATTTATCTTTAATTTTTTCAATAATATCCCCGGGAGTTTCAGAATCATTTATCCATCTGGCAAAAACCTCATCACCTAATCCTTCTCTACATTCGGCCAGCCAGACTATAGTTCCTCCCTCTTTTGTACAGTGATCTGCATGTTCTAGTGCTTTTTGGGCCTGATACAAATTAATATCCCGGGGATAACCACCTGCACTTACTATCGTTATATCTGCTTTTTTGTTTATTGGTATATGATACATCTTTGCTGAAATTTTTGTGCCTTTAAGCCAGGCTTTTTCATAATCCCCCGCCACCACCTCTACTATCTCCTTTTGGCTATTTGTTACTATATTTAATATAAAATCAACTCCCACCTTCTCAGCTGCTTCCATCATTTCATTATTTACAGGATTGTCAGATAGTGGAGGTAAGCCATCCATTATTTCCACCATATGAGAATGATTATATTCAATAGTCTCACGGCCGGCCACACCGGGCAAAATTGATTTCCTCCCTCCAGAAAAACCAGCAAAATAATGGGGCAGAATCACACCTGTAGTAATTACAAAATCTGCTTCAACCACTGT
>CAZSTU010000318.1:0-2830 GCA_964609745.1 uncultured Halanaerobiaceae bacterium | reverse complement strand
AATTAGCCTGTCCATCTAAAAGGCTACTAAATTGACCTTCCTGTATTACTACTTCTCTCATAGTATTCGGGAATCTATCACTTTTAATTCTGTTTAATACTACTGCCCCAACGGCAACTTTCCCCTTAAAGTTTTCGCCCCGGGCCTCACCATGGATAATCCGGGCCAGTATCACTATATCATCCCGGGAAAAATTCATCCGGCTTAAAAGTCGGGACTCATTTTCCGGCCCCAGAGCTCTTATCGTACTCGGACCGGCAATCTCATCAATTGTTAGATTATTATCCCTTTGGAATTCCTGTATCGCCCTCTTAGTTCCGGGGCCATAGAGACCATCAATTCTACCCTTATAATATGATAGTTCCTGTAATCTGCGCTGTAGTATAGCAACATCAGGACCTTCACTATCTGTTTTCAATATCCTCTTTCCCAGTTCAAAGTAGGGTTCGGCATGGACATCAAGGCTACTAAATATGCCGAAAAGAAATAAGAACATTAAAAAAGCAGTAATAATTTTTCTTCTAATGTTAATCATAGTTGCCCCCTCTCCTGTAGAACAATTTTTCCAGTAAACGGAGTATCCTGGTGGTAATAAACTCTCTTTTATCCATTGGGTCCACCAGGATGGTAAGAAAACCAAGTCGATTTCCTCCCAGCACATCCGTGAATATTTGATCTCCAACAACAGCAATCTCCTTATTTTCCAGCTCGAGCAATTTTCTGGCCCTGCGAAAGGCTTTTTTTCTGGGTTTTACTGCCCGTCCAATAGCCGGAATATCAAGTCTTTGACTAAAATAATTTACTCTTTTATCCAGACCATTGGAAACCAGAACAATTCTATACCCTCTCTCATTTATTTCAGCAAACCAGTCTATAACCTCTTCCAACACCTCATCTTTACTCCAGGGTACAATGGTATTATCAATATCACATATCAAGCCTCTAATACCCCTACTCTGCAGTTCCCCCGGATCAATCGCAAATATATTTTCATAATATAAGTCAGGCCGCAGATAGGAAAGCATTAAATCCTCCATAGCATAATTATTACCAGAAAATAATAAAATTATACCAATTTTGTTGAATCTTCTTGATGTATTTATCATAACTAAAATGAAACCAATTGTCAAACAAAAAATATAACCCCCAGAGATTCCGCAAACGGAATCAAAAAAAATTATAATAGAATTTGATCTTTATTTTATCTTATATCCCTCAAGATTAGTTCAAATAAGGTAGAGAACCCCCTTTCCCCCATAATTATGGCAGCTTTTTTAGCATATTCGTTTTACAATTCAAAACCAACAGAACATACTTTTACTAACCAGGACTAATTCCTGGATAGTACAATGGCTTTTTTAATGTAACTAAACCCGTATGAAATCTTCTCATAAACTTCCTTTTGGTCTCTTTATCAGGATTGAAACTTTTTAAATTTCGATGTATGTAAAGATGAAATAAATTGTATGCTATAATATATAAATAATACATGGCCTGGATTACAGCCGGCTCATTACTATATCTACGATCAAAATTCCAGTGTGTTTTTATCCAATGAAATATACTCTCTTCATCCCAGCGTCTATGTGCTATTTTCCAAACTGTATATGCCTTTAACTGGCTTTTTTCCATGGTGGTGGCAAAATAACATGTCTGGATTTTTTCTTTAACTATTTCTCCATCTGCATTAACTTGCTTTCTTTTTTCTTTAACCTTTAGAACCCTTAAGGGCTTTTTTACATCTGACCAACTGAAATTCTCTTCATCCCACATCTGTATATCATAAATAATACCACTCTTTTTATCCTTTTTCTGAGGTCTAACACCTTTGTAAATGTGATCAGCTTCCTTGTTTTTAAATAATCCTTCTGCATCTTCTATCATTAAGTTATTCTTTTGTTTTACTCTTACAACAACATCTTTATTATTCCTTAAAACCTCATTAATAAAAGGAGCATTAATATATAAAGAATCTCCTACTATTACATCACAATACTGATAATGGTCTTCATTAAGCTCTTTTATCAGCTTTTTAGCCGCTGTTATTTCACCTTCTCCTTTTGGTATTCTATTGATTTTTAATATCGGTGAAAAACCCTCACCAATATAACTGGCTGCAATTGCTTTTTCCCTGTAGTCTATTGATATTATTTCACCATTATCATCTGTATGTTCATATTTATGGGCATCCTTACCAAGCTTTTCACTTTTCATCGTAAAAGCATGGCTGCCATCAATAGCTACTACTTTTAAGCCCTCTATTAAATTATTTTTAAGAGATTTATTATAACGCGCCTTCTGGATAATGTCTGCAGAAAATTCCCTTAAACCCTCTAAACCTATCATCATTAAGGCATATTTTATTGTATCAGCGCTTGGCAGATTAATGTTAGAAAAAAACTTATTAAAATCTCCATCTTTTATCGCCTCTTCCATAGCATTAAAACTATGAAGACCAGACATTAATGAAAAAATTATGGTTAAAAGAATAGCTGGTAATTTGACTGTAGGGTTTGTCCGACCATCATTTATTTGAGATATTTTTTGAATTAATTTATAAACTCTGATACAATATTGATAACAACTTAATGTATGATTTTTGTTTTTCATTTTTCCCCGCCTTTCTTTTGTGTGGTTTTGGTTAACTTTCTATAAAAGGCGGGGATTTCCTTTTATAATCCCCGAAGTATCAATAATCATAAGCTTTTTTATATGTCCAATTGGGTTAATTGTTTGACTAATATTTCGAATTTTTGCTATCTTGGCACTTCTCTGTGATCCCCTTAAACCATGGTGGCTTAAGGGGATTTTAAAAAATTATTTGCGGAAT
>CAZSTU010000317.1:0-2879 GCA_964609745.1 uncultured Halanaerobiaceae bacterium | reverse complement strand
ATAAAAGATGGCACCAATAGTATAAGAAACTCCTCCTGCAAAAAGAAAGGTTAAAGCTGAACCTGACATGGCTTTAAACAATTTTGCAATTGGTATTATACCCATCCACCCCATCAATAAATATATTACAGTATACAGATAGCGGGGGGCATTTAGATAATAAAATTTAAAAAAGAACCCGCCCAGCACAAGCCCCCACTGGATAGTTATAATACTCCATTTCCACCAACCGGAAAGATATACAAAAACCACTGGAGTATATGTACCGGCAATCATTAAAAAGATGGCAATATGATCAATCTTTCTCCAGACCGATTCTTCATCATTAACTTCTTTATGGGCATGATATAATGAACTGGCAAGAAAAAGAGTCATATTTGACAAACCATATATTATAGAGACAACCTTATAGGCAGTATTATCAGTTACAAATATTAAAATAATGGTCCCAATTAAAGCCAGTATAAACCCCAGAAGGTGGGAATAAAAAGAAACCTTTTCATCCTTTCTCACTGTTTAGTCTCCTTTCCAGACACATGGATATTCACTGACTTTATAATATCATTCAATTTTACGGCTTATAAAGTAATGACCAGGGAACTATAACCTCAGCCATACTTTTTCCCCCATGTAAATAGCGGGGAGACTCATACTTTTCCACTCTGTTAAAATTATAGTTAAGACAAAAACCGTGGTCGGCAAATAACAAAATTATCACTCCAGACGGGAGTTTATCCAAAAATGACATCAGCCTATTTTCTGTCTGAAAGATCACTTCTTCAATAAAAGAGTGATAATCCTCACGGGAGGAGTGAACCTTATCATCTATATAGGAAAATTTAATAATATCACAGTTTTCTCCTTGATTATTATCAATATACCGCTCAGGATCAACATCATCTGCAGTAATAATTTCACCACTAAACTCTGAATCCCTTAGCACTTCAAGCTGTCTTTCAGTATTTGTTGGTTCCAGGGCAAAAAGTGAGCCCTCTTTAATCCTGCGCAGGGGTAAGTGCTCAATTATTCTATGAGAAATCAAACGCCAGAGATCCCACCTCATTCCGTCCATAAGCAGACATATTCCGTTCTCTGCTCTCATGCTTCTTTTCATATACTTAAACTTCTCATTGATAAGATTCCCAAGATCATAGATACCCTCTTCATCTCCTGCCCTCTCAGCAACCATAAACTGACTGCTTTCATAAAATCCACTAAACATTTTATCATATTCTATAATTATCTTCTGTACTTTCCTTTCTTTTATAGAAAGAGGGATCTCACTATCCATATTCAGTTTCCCGGCAGTGTTTTTTATACTGCTAATATAATATTCCAGATTTGATATCCGTTCACGATAAAACTCCTTCCAGTCACCGGCAGAATCAAGAGATTCAGCATTTTCTGCCATATTCAGGTTAAAGTTTAACTGAAAATACTTTACAGCAAGGTCAAGAACCTGTCTTTTAACCTGCCATATTTCTTTATTTGGAGAATCTTCCTCTATTTTACCGTTTATATCATCAATTTTTTTATTTATCTTTTTAATAATTTTTTCTGTATCGGCAGAAATCTTAACTGCTTCAAAGTTGTTTTCCAGATAACTGATAAATTTAATAAGCAAATATTTGATAAATCTATCTGATATCATTTCTTTTTGCATAATCTGCAGCCATTCTGCAGCTTCAGATAAATTTATTTTTGCAATAAGAGACTGCTCTAAATTATCTTCTTTTAGATATTCATCTATTCTCTTTCTTACAATTGGACTAAGGTCATTACCTTCTATAAAAATCCTCCGGGCAAGTTCTTTACAGCTATTATAACTACTCTCCTCGTTTATTATCTTTTTAAATTCATTATTTCTGCCAGCTATAAAATCCTCTATTATATTTAAAATATCTCCTTTTTTTAGACCAAGTGTTTGCTCCCAGATAAGAAGAGCCAAAAAAAGAGCCATCTCCTCTGCTCCTGTTTTGTCGGCCACAGGCAGTAATTCAGGATAATACTGGTTTAGATAGGCTTCAAATTTTTGTTCAAATACAGACTCACTTTCTTTTTTAACCTCTTTTGCACTCTGAGAACACACTTTAATATAGGTTTTGGAAGATATCCCGGAGTCTCCCTCAAGCCATTGCTCAAATATCTTTTCCAGCTGTGCTGGAGAAAAACTCCTGCCCACAAGATTATCATAAAGACTATCCAGATCCCTTTCTACAATAGATATATCGCTGGCCAGGGCCTGATTGAGTCGTTTGATAACCCGGCGATTAATTATTTTTTCCAGTCTCTCAATAATTTCTTTATTATCTGGAGATATTGCCAGTAAATCCCTCAGGGGACGGGCAAACCTCTTCTCACCCACTGCCTCCATTTTATCGAGATATTCTTCAATCTGTTTTTTATTTTCTTTTTCATGTAATCTATTTAGATACTGCTTGATACCCTTTTCTATGTTTTGTTTTATCTTCCGCGTTGTAGTCAGATCAATATCCTGGCCCAGTTGAAACCCACATTCACATACAGGCCTTTGCTGCAGGTGTATTCCCGACAGTCTTTCACATTTATGCCGTAATACTTTTGACAGCATCCTGTCTATTTTAATTTCATCGATTTCCATTTCCAAAGGTCTTGCTGATAAATAGTGGCCGGTCCCGAAATCATCCCGAGAAATTGATATGCCCGACTTCTTCAGTTCCTTCAATCTGCTGTTTATCGGTTCGAAATGCCCCAGGAAAACCGATTCGGTTATTTCCAGCTTCCGCGATGAAGGAACTATTCCCGCTTCATGGAGTCACTGCATCAGTGTTTCAGGGAAGTCTTCCTGCAGCAGCTGGAGACCGGAGATGTTTGCGGCAACCAGCGGAGCATGACAGCCG
>CAZSTU010000316.1:1689-2893 GCA_964609745.1 uncultured Halanaerobiaceae bacterium | reverse complement strand
AGTATCAGTATTGTGATTATTTATCATCTACCGAAAGATACTTACCTGTTCTCTCCGGGCTATGTCTCGTTCCAGCCGATAGTCCATGAAAAATTCTCTGTCACCTTCTTCTGTCGGACGTTTAATATTAATATCTTCACTATCACCCTCGGATATCTGAACATGTTCTGTGGCGGCAAGTCTAATGTGCAAGGCATCACCGCCCTGATAGACAATTATTGAGGTTACCATTCCCACCCAGACCATTAATATCATCAACCAGATAAACTTTCTCTTTAACACCTTTAATTACCTCCTTTGATAGGGCAAAATATTTATTTTATAACCGGGAAGGTCAAGAAAACTGGCTACCGCCCGGTACAGTTTATAGCGAATCTGACTATTTTCAGCCCCCCGGGCTACCACAATAGCCCCCTTAATTATAGGTTTTTGAATCTTCTTTATTACCGGCTGTTCCTTCCCGGCTTGATCCCGGATAATAACCATTTCTTTTTCTGTCCTGTCTTCTTCTATTCCTCTTTCTCCTCCATTTTGATCGCTTTCATTAGTTATTTTATTTACCTGGTTCAAATTATATTCATACTCATATTTCTCCTCCCCGGTTATTAAAAGCTGAACTCTGACTTCACCAACACCCTGTATTAAGCTCAGGGTATTCTCCAGCTCCCGGGCCATTTTTTCCGCATATTCTGTTTCTTCTATCTGCAGAGACTCTTTCTCCAGCTGTTTTGCACTTTCTTTTTGACCGGTCCCGGCAAAAAAATTTCCGGCCAGGATAAAAATTAGCCCCAGTGTGCCCAGAATAATTAATTTTGATATTAAACCTTCTCTACTCTCTTTAAGCTGCTCAAAAATCTTCAATCACATCATCCCCTGATAAATAAATTAGGTCAATTCTATCGGCGGAAATCTGCAAAACCTGACTAATACCCGTCTGGACCTGCTCCAATTTTTTTACAACCTCTTCTTCATGCTTCTCTTTTTCAATTTCGCCTATCCTGACCTCCTGAATCTCACCACTATTATCAATCTGCACCTTCATTTTTTGCGGTTGATAATATTTATCCAGCTCAGCTTCAACTTCTACTTCTGCTGCCGGAAAGTTCAAATTAACTACCGTTTTTATTCTGGCACTAATCTGTTCATTATAATGACCATGTATTACCTCCTGATTGACCTCACTAAGCCGATCTCCTTCCTCTTT
>CAZSTU010000316.1:0-1589 GCA_964609745.1 uncultured Halanaerobiaceae bacterium | reverse complement strand
ATTTTCACCTCATCATAACTGTCAGATTAGCAGCAGCAACAACCACTGTTATTACAATAAAAAACATAAAGGCAGTGGTAATAACCAGTAAAAATACCACCATCAGGCTATTTCCAACTTCACTGAACATTTCGGCCAGCCTTTCTTCACAGATAGGCTGAATTAACGCCCCTGCCAGACGGTATATAAATACCAGAGCCAGTAATTTGAGTAAGGGGAAAACAACAATCAAACCAATTCCCAAAAGACCAAGAATATTCAACGCATTCTTGATCAAAAGTGAACAGCTGGCAATTAGTTCAATGGCATCCGCAAAAATACCACCAATAACAGGTATTAAGGCCCCGCTCAAATACCTGGCTGTACGCAGTGTCAGACTATCTGCCATGGCCGCCGCTCCTCCATGGATGACAAGCCCACCAATGAATAAAAGAAGACTCAGACCCAGTAAAGCCAGACTTACCTCTTTAAACAGGGCTGCAAGACGGGATATCTTGAAGTCCCCCGAAATACAGTTAACTATACTCAGGATGGCAGAAATAAAAACCAGAGGTAAAATTATGGATTTAATTCCAGCAGCCAGGGTAGACATAATTAAAAAAGTTAGGGGATGAAAGACAGCAGCCGATGTTATTGCTCCCATACTTAAAAGTAAAGTTAATAATACCGGCAGCAGGGCGTGAATAAAGGACACCATGCTATCAATTGTTTCTTCTCCCACCTCCAGGGCTACTTTAAAAGAATTTAATAGCAGCACAGCCAGCAACAGAAATATTATCAAATTTGCCGTATCGCTAATAGTCTTGCTGTTGAATGAATTATGAAAAACCTTTAAAATTGCACTCAACACGGCCAGAATCAAAATCTGGCCCAGCAAATATAAATTGGACGATACTTCCTGGCCCAGATAAATAAGGAGTGCTTTAATAATCTGCAACCAGTTAACCTCCATTTCACCACGGATAAAGGCCAGTAGAAGTTCTTTTAAATTTAAGTGCGGTACAATCCCCTCTATTCTCTCATTAATTGCTTCCACTTCTCGCTGCAGTTGATCCAGATTCATCTTTTCCAGCTGCTCCATGATAACATCTTCTTCCTCAAGCGCCAGTACAGAAGCTGAAAATGGGAACAACAGTAAAAATAACAAAAAACACACGCAATAAGCTGTCCATTTCCACTCCATAGACAGGTGCCGCCTTTCCTTCAGGGTATTAAAGTCATAATTGTTTCCACCAGCGAAATCATTATCGGCAGAGCCAGAAAGAGAATTATAATCTTTACTGCCATCTCTATTTTAGCCGCTAAAGCATTTTCTCCGGCATCCCGGGTGATTTCTGCTCCAAATTCCCCCACATAGGCTATACCCACAATCCTGATTATGGTATTAAAGTACATCATATCTATCCGCGCTTTTTCTGCTAGCTGCCCTATCAGTTCAATAACAACTCCAATCTGACTGATTACCAGAATTAAAATAATAATTCCGGCGACCAGGCTTAGTAAAAAGGCAATCTCCGGTCTTTTCTGCTTTAAAACTACAATTAAAATTGCTGAAACAATTGCAGTACCACCTATCCGGAATATTAACA
>CAZSTU010000315.1:0-2905 GCA_964609745.1 uncultured Halanaerobiaceae bacterium | reverse complement strand
TTACTATAGGCAGTTTCTAAATGAGTATTCAAATCATCGATTACCTTTTCAACACGTTCTTTTCTCATCTGCCGGGCATCATCATAGACACCATCTCCCTTAACGGCAAGATTCATTATCAGTTCAGCCCCCCGGCATACCGCTACCCAGTTACTACCTTTATGGTCAACCTCTACATTGGGATGGGAAAAGTTAAACCACATATTTAAGCCATCTATAATTTTATCTCTCACAAATTCTCTTTGTTTTTCCGACCAGGCTTCATAAGTCCAATCATAAGTAATAGCAAACCCAATTCCCGTCATCGCCCGGGCCAGACCCTGAACATCGTCATTATCCGGCAGATTTTTCTCTTTATCCGGATCCTCATACATAGCTTTTAAAGTATCAAAAGCTATTTCAGCATACTTGTCTTTTTCGGTGAGTTGATACATTAAAGCAGCTTCTCTTGCCAGCCAGGAACGGCGGTAATTTTTAGCAGGGTGACCGGTATAAACATCTGGATCATTTTGGTCAACACGGTCTTTCATCATTTGAAAAGCTTCATAATGATGAGTTTCCGGTACCTCAATTAATTCCTGTAATTGGTCAATTCGTTCCCCGGTAAGATAAAGGCGCGGATGTTCCCCTTTTTCTGCCCATCCTTTCCCCGTGAAAATTATTAACACAGAAAAAACAAGCAAAACTACAGAACAAAACAAACTAATTTTTTCCATTATACAACCCTCCCAATTATTTGTTGAAATTTACTTTCTATAAAACCAGACTCTGGTGCAGATTAAGTTCTAGTAAAAATCAATCAGAGTTCTCATATCCAGGTCACAGCCGGAAAAATTATTATACTCTACTCCATCATCATTAATCTTAATTTCCCTTCCCTTCTGGCCATCACTAACTAATAATCTTCCCTGATCCACAGCCAGATAACGACTTTTGTAGACCGGCCATTTATTTTCTAAATCCAAATTTAACTGTAAGTCATTAACCCACAAATCCGGCAAACGGCCAGCACCTTTCCCGGAAACAATTTGGTCACATATCTGGTAACTACCTTCTTTAGCATATTTCATCTTGAGTTTTTCACCAGAACTATTCATATATGTTACTTCACCACTACTTAAATTTTCCTTCTGCAAACTTGCATTTTTCTTAACCTGATTCTTAAAATCCTGAAAATCATTATAATTCTCAGCCTGCCCAACTTCTACAACAAATCCTGCAATCTTATCAACTTCTGTTTGATTAACCATAACTTTTCTTTTCTTTTTCTCTTTTTCTTCCCAAAATATATTTTCAGCTAAAGTGAAGACAGCAAGATAAACATAATCTGTTAACTTAATAAAATATATATTATTATCTTCTTCAACTGTATCTGTTTCCCGGGGAAAGCTTAAATAAGCTCCCGGTCTGCTTTCAACATCTTCCCAGGCAGCAAAATTTCCTTTTTCCTTATATTTTTTTACCATACTATGGATATCTGTAACAATTTGTTCCCCATTCTCAGGTACCCAACTCATCTGAATTAAAGTATTCTGATAGCTAGCAACCTGAGTCCAGGGATCACGTCCACTGGTTACCGACCGGTGAAAATATCCCATTCCCGAACCATTTACTGTCACAGCAAGACCTTTGTCTTTTTGGGCAGTTAATCTCCACATGACCTGCTGATTATCCGCATTTAACCAGCCAGTTATCCTATCATAGACAGCACCCAGGGTATAATTTTTATCGACATAAAAAGTTTCTTTCAAACAACCTTTTTTCCTCATCTTGTAATTCGGTTTACTGGCATACACCTCAACGGGTAGTTCAATATTCTTCTGGGCCAGGTTAATTATAATATCATCCGGTTGATAATCACTTAAAACAGCATGTATAGCCTGAGCAGGTTGACTGGGGGAAAAGTCAGCCAGTGGTTTTTGGGCCTCATCAAACCAGAGATATCCAAAATAATCAGTATGACTGACCACTGTTTGAACAGCACTCCCACCTCTATCAGCCCCACCACTATAAACTCCTTTAAAATATTTAAGAGCATATGTAGCAGTATACCAGTCTAAAGTAGCACCTGCCAGCTCCCTTATTTCAGGCGATTGAGCAAAATCATAAAGATTTAAATAGGGGACCAACCCAAAAGCAATATATATTTCACTATCCCATTCCCCCTGGCCCATAGTAAATAATGATTTAGTATACTTTTTAATACCCTGAGCTGCATTTTCCCTGACCTGTTTTGCCCCTTTGATATCCATTTTTTCAGCTTCCTGAGCTAAAATATAGGCTGTAGAACGCTGCATATTGCGGTGGTTTTCTGTTCCCTGGTCCGGATCTATCATATCTTTAGATTTCATAGCAGCCTGTAAAATCTCCTTTTTCATTCCCGGTTCCAGATAATCAGAAAACTGCATAATTAAACGAGTTAAACCAATACCGGCAAAATGAAAAAATTCTTTATTATATTCCTTCTTTTTGCCAAACTCCTCTTCAATCCAGGTCCCTTTATATGACCCATAATTCAAAAGCTGAGTGGCTTTAGATATCTTATCTTCATCTTTCCCGGCAGCCAGTAATGCTAACACGACCGGCCATACATACTTTTGATGATCAGTAAATTTAGGCCTATCCAGAAGTTGGTCCTGTTTTTGGGTTAAAAATTGAATAAACTTTTCCGCCCTACCTGAAAACTTACTTCTGTAATCTTTTTTCATTTTTATCCTCCTAATGATTTAAAAAAATATATTTATAACTAAAAATTAAAATTTATTTTAAGCAAAATTAGATATTGTTAAAACGTTTAACTAATAGTTAATACTATTATAACAATATCGAATTTTAAAGTCAATAAAATATCTAAATATTATTTTTATTTTATCATCCAATCTATGTATATTTTTTGCTATCTCTA
>CAZSTU010000314.1:0-2914 GCA_964609745.1 uncultured Halanaerobiaceae bacterium | reverse complement strand
ATATTGCTTTAAAAATAATTTTTCAACGGGCCTTTTTTTATTACGCAATGTTGGCCCCTTGTGAACGACATCGAGTCATCCTCAACGGGCTTTCTTTTAACCCGAAAGGATAGCTCCTTATAACTTCGAGCGATTCTCTATTGTATAGGTTTAATTTTCCATAATATATTTACATATAATATATATTATGATATAATACAAATATACACAGTTAGAGTAAAAATAGAGAACATACAATCAAAGAGGGGGTATTTATGGCTGACAAAATAGTAGATAAAGCATATAGGTTTAGAATTATACCAACTAAAAAACAGGAAGAACTAATTAAAAAAAATATAGGTTGTTCCCGGTTTGTATATAACCACTTTTTAGCTAAAGCTAAAGAAGATAAATATCAGTCATATACTAAATATGCGGCAGAATTACCGGGATTAAAACAAGAGTATCCATGGTTAAAAGAAGCAGACAGTATTTGTTTACAACAGTCTCTAAAAGATTTAGATGATGCCTTTAATAAATTTTTTGAAGGTACAGGTGGTTTTCCTAAATTTAAATCTAAAAAAAATAATAAGCAATCTTATAGAACTCAATATTTTAAGCGTTCTAATGGTACTGAAAGTATTGAAATTAAAGGTCATAAAATCAAACTACCTAAACTGGGCTGGGTGAAGTTTCGTAAATCTAGAGAAGTAAAAGGAAAAATTCAGAATGTGACAATCAGAAAGTCTAAAGTAGGTAAATACTATATGTCAGTATGTGTGCAAGAAAAATTAGAAGAACTACCTCAAAATGATAAAAGTGTTGGTATTGATTTAGGTTTAAAAGATTTTTTAGCTACTTCTAATGGTAACAAGGTTGAAAATCCAAAAACTCTTTCTAAATATGAAAAAAAGATTGCCAGATTAAATAAGAAACTTGCCAGAAAAGAAGAAGGTTCAAATAACTGGTATAAACTAAAAAAGAAATTAGCTAAGGTCTATGAAAAAGTTGCTAATATCAGAAAAGATTTTTTACATAAACTTTCAACAAAATTAATTAGTGAAAACCAAACAATTGTAGTTGAGAGTTTAAAAGTGAAAAATATGCTTCAAAATTCCAGACTAGCTAAGAGTATTTCGGATGTATCCTGGTCAAAATTTATTGACTATTTAAGTTACAAAGCTGAATGGTATGGTAGAGAATTGATAAAGATTGATACATATTTTCCATCAAGTCAGCTGTGCAACAATTGTGATTACAAAAATGAAGAGATTAAGAATTTAAGTATTAGAAAATGGAAATGTCCTGAATGTGGTGCTATTCACGACAGGGATATTAATGCCAGTAAGAACATATTACAAAAAGGTTTACAGTTAAAATTAGGTAGATAGTTTTCATACCGTAGGACGTACGGGAATAAAAGCTTCTGGAGAAACTGTAAGACCTTTTACATTTTAATCCATGAGATTAACTGTAAAAAGGCACGTTTCTATGAATGAAGAATCCACGTGGGCTTGCCCCGTGGAGCGTCAAAATAATGCCTATTATGAACTGGCAGATCATAAAGAAAAAGTAATGGAATTACATGAAGCACTGCTGCAAAAATATCAGGAAATGCAGGAGATAGTTCTGCAGTCACCTGCCGAATTTTTTCTTCATGGGATGCATTTTGATTCTCAGATGACGCCACCGTCTATATTTGAAAAATATGTTGTTCCCTATTATCAGGATTTTTGCCAAAAACTTCACCAATCGGGAAGATGGGTTGCTGTCCATCAGGATGCTGATGCCAGTCAATTACTTGAACTTTATTTACAAACTGGAGTAGATGTTGCTGATTGTTTTGCCACTTATCCCCTGGTGGATTGCCACTTTGAAGATGCCGTCAATGTCTGAGGGAAATCAATTGTTATCTGGGGCGGTATTCCTTCAATATTATTGTGCAGGAAAAATGTTTCTGACAGAGAATTTGAAGAGCAACTGGAGATAGTTTTTAATAATGTACATAAAGGCAGGATAATTTTTGGTATAGCTGATAATGTAATGCCGGAAACAGATATTAAGCGGCTTGAAAAAATTTCTAGAAAAATAAATTCTTTGTAGAAATTAATGGTGAGGATAAAATTTAAAAGCCAGGGTAGTTTAGATATGACCATATTCGATTAGGCTTTACTAGAAATTTACCCTATGGATTTTAATATGTAATTTCATATCAAGAAGTTAACCTTATAACGGCGAAGCCAATTTATTCTTTTAGGTAAAGGAAGGAAGATGATAACATACTATGAAGGGATGCCGCAAACGAGTGTTAACTGCATTAAATTGTGAAAAACCAGATAAAGTTCCTTATATTTATTCAATAATTCATACTTCACTTCAGGAAAAAATCCTCGGTAAAAAGATAGAAGATTACCGATATGATCTCCAGACAGAACCCAGTATTATTTCTAAACCAGGAGAAGAGTGTGAATTAAAAATAAATTACTGTATTAATCCTGAAACTGCCAGAAAACTCAATCTGGATGCAATTGGTTTCAGGATAATGCCGCCTTTATTTGCCGAGACAATGTTCAGTGAAGAAAGAGGTCATTCAGTTAAAAGGGGTTTAATTGACAGCCGGAAAACTCTATCAAAAATAAAAATGCCTGATCCTGATAGAAAAGAAATATACAGACAGGCTGAAGATTTTATTGATAAATTCCAGGGTGAGTTTGCTATATACTGTGGTATCAGACTGGGTGTGTCCCCTGTGCTGCTCAGTATGGGTTATGATAATTTTTCCTATAAATTGTATGAAGACAGGCAATTAGTTAAAGATGTAGTAAAGATGTATACTGACTGGAATCAGCGGGTGATAACTAATCTGATGGAAACAGGAATTGATTTTCTCTGGTCTTTTGATGATATGGCCTATAAGGCAGGACCAATTTTTTCT
>CAZSTU010000313.1:0-2944 GCA_964609745.1 uncultured Halanaerobiaceae bacterium | reverse complement strand
GTTAGGGTTTTTTGCATCTTCTTCAAAATTAATCCAGAATGCACGCCACCCTTTATAATTTAAGTAAAAGTCAAATTTATATCGGGGATTATTTCTTTCTATTTCTTCTTTTGAACCAAAAGCAAATGTTATCTTGTCATTTATTGGTTTTTCATTATATACCCAGCCTTTAATCCCCCCCCTTTCACTTTCACCTGCTTCTTTTAAATTTTTGGGGTTTTCTGCTCTTAAAATAGAATCTTTTTCCCATTTCCATTTAAGAGATTTTTCTCCATGTTTAGTATGTTTTGCTGATAAACTCAACTTACCTCCATTTTCTACTTTCCAGGAATCAGGTACTTCTTCTCTTTCAAAAGAAATACATTGAACAGGAATATCTTACAGTTCCTTAACTTCATTTTTTTCATAAATATAACCTCACCTCGTTTAATATAGTTATAGATTTTTGAAAATCTCTTGAAATAAAGTAAATATAAATCTTATCAATGACAACGGTTTTATCTTTACAATTTTATTTACAAGAAATATTGAATATCATTTTTGTACTGCTTAAATTAAATATTAATCCTTAATTTCCGGAAACTTCTGCTATTCCTTTAACCAGGCCAGATTAAATCTTGCCAGACGCAGCCATTCCCGACGATGCTCCTTTCCTCCTTCATAAAGACAAAGAATTGTACCATCATTTAATATAGTTAAGTCCGCATATGATGAAGGCCCTTTATGTAACATTTTTGATAACGGCCAGCTCTGACAATTATCAAAACTGGCTCTCACCGTCATTTTTTTTCTACCTTTATCCCAATCAGGTTCTGGTCCATTGGCCGGATTAGCAAATAATACAATATCCTTATCTCCAGGAAATTGTGTACCTCCAACAATGCCAGCATGACAGCAGGGTTCAATTAATTCATTAACTATTTTTAAAGGTTCCCAGCTTTCTCCTCCGTCATAACTCCAGCTGAACTTTCTATAACCACATTTCATAGGATAGGTGCCTCCCCGGGTGTTTAAATAAACTTTTTTACCCGTTTCTACCACCACACATTCATTACCCGCAAAATATACTCCAGCCTCATCAGCTTTCTCTTCAGAAGGCAGGGGAGTACTTTCACCTAATTTCCAGTTTTGCCCGTGGTCATCACTGTAAATAATATGGCAATGTCTTTTCGCTCCTGCTCTGGAAGAAGAAGGCACTTCACCTCTTTTTAATTCTGATCCCTTTAGTTCAGTATGATTACAGGGTATAATTAATCTCCCGGCAAAATCACCTTCGGCCAGCTGTATTCCATGTCCCGGACCGGTAGCATACCAGGTCCAGTCTTCTTTTTTTACTTCAGATGTAATCTCTACCGGATTATTCCAGCTGGCACCATCATCTTCACTATAGGTATACCAGACAGTATTATTATTCCGACAAAATAACAACCATATTGTTCCAGTATCCCTGTCCACAACAGCAGTGGGATTACCACAGGTGATTTTTTGTTTGCCCTGCTCTTCTGACCAGACCTTCTGCATTTTTTCCCAGGTCTGCCCTCCATCAAAACTTCTTTTTAACATGATATGGATATTCCCATGATCACTTTTTCCCTCTTTTCTACCTTCACAAAAAGCAAGCACTGTCCCGGAGTTACTAACCACCAGTGAAGGTATACGGTATGTATGATATCCTTCTTTCCCACTTAAAAATAAATCTTTTTGATCAATAAAAGCATCTTTGCTCATTTCTGACATTTTCTTTTATCCTCCCTGTTACAATTTATTTTAAAATTACAGCAGAACTTTAGACTCTCTACTGAAGCCAGCTACATTTTAAATGTAAGAAATTATGAGGGCTATATATCCATTAATCAGCTTTATTGATTATTTTTTTTAACTTTGAATCAGAACTCACTATCTCACCCTGAATAATATCCTCTTCAGTAAGCCGGGACATCATAATCTCTTTGGCCCCTCTGCGTTCATAATCATAAATAATATATATTCTTCCTTTTGAAGATTGATCTCCATCAGGGTATGTAACTGACTGTCTCTCATCCAGCAATAAACTATAAGGCCAGCTCTGACCATCATCTTCTGAAATAAGAGCGGTTAACTGAGAACGCCCTATATCTTCGTTAATAGGACCATTTTTTACCAGCAACAAATTTCCTGATTCCAGGCGCCTGATAAAGAAACGACTGGTGGTATGTTCTATTTTTGATTTTTGTAATTCACTCCAGGTATAGCCTTTATCTCTGGAAAAACTTTCACCTATACCGTAATTTGTCCTAACCAGCATCCACAAACTTCCATCCTGTTTCTCCACAATCAAATGTTCATCATAACTGCGAACATCTTCAGGTACATCACATCCTCCTCTCATTTCCCAATTCTCTCCTCTATCTTCGGAAACAATTATTTGAGCACTTTTATCTTTACGATGCCATTTTGATACCGGCAGTGCCCATTCCCCTCCGGAAAGGACTACCGGTTTACACATCATCACTCCATCAGTTAAACGCCGGGGAGATGACCAATTCGGATCTTGTTTATTAGGATTATCTGTGGTTATAGTCCAGACCCCTGCCAGACTTTCTTTTCTATTTTTTTGTATTTCCTGAGCCCAGAAGACCCATAATTTACCTTCAGGGTCCACCCAGACTTCAGGATCATAAGCTCTTACAGGCCCTTCACCATCAGGATCAATTATTAACTTCTCATCAGACCAGTCTTCTCCGTTTTTGCTGCCAGTAGCCAGTATCACATAATTATTACTATCTTCACCAGGTGTTTTACCTCCATACCATACTGCCCACAAACTTCCTGCAGGAGTACAGGCAATACTGGGTATTCCCTGAAATTTTCTCTGATCTCCACTATATTTTTCTCCAGGATTTTTAATAATCTGTGGTGGATATAAATATGCATCAAGAGAGTCTACTTCATAAGCCTTTTTTTT
>CAZSTU010000312.1:1565-3003 GCA_964609745.1 uncultured Halanaerobiaceae bacterium | reverse complement strand
AATGTTAGAAAAATATAGAAAAAATCCTGAAATAATGGATTGGGATTTAGAAGAATTAAAAAATGAATTTGAAAATTACGAGATTTATATTATAGATGATGAATTGAAAGTAGTTAAAACTACTTTTACAGAGGATCTTGGGCTGGATTTTTCCCGATATGGCAGTTTTGCCAGAGTATTAAGAGAAAGGCTGGAGGGAGATTCCTTTGTAGTAGATAGAATTGACCTGGCCACTCAAACCGGAGAAGTAAAAAAGTACAGCTATCTGCCCACCCCTGATAATCGTTATTTACTGGAATTGAGTGTTGAAGTTCAGGATAAGTATCCCTCACTGGAGAATATAGATATGTTCGGGGATGCAACGGAATTGACAAAAGAATATGATATGGTAAAAGAAATTTCTTTTTTTAGTGTAGAGCCTATCGACTTCCAGGTAGCTAAACTGAGAAGTAGTAAGAAGCCATACCTGCAACCTGATGTAACAGACATAGAAGACGAACTGGCCAGGCAGGCTGTTTTGACAAATGAGGTACAAACAAAAGTTGTAGAAACAGATGAAAATTATTATACCTACAGGTTTTTTCCGGCTTTAGTCGATAAAAATGGTGTTGATGAGGGATGGAATTCTTATGTAGTCGGGATTACTTATGATGACCAGGTTATGATGCAGGAGATTGGTCTTCACCGGAATTTATTTTCCATAAATATATTAATTATGATTGCTGTTTTTATTGGCTTTATTATGATAGTAGTTTATTTATTAAAAAAATTTGAGCATCAGGCTTATCATGATCAATTAACCGGATTGGCCGAGAGAGAATTATTTGTTGAAAGATTTAAGCAGTTAAAAAAGGAAGCAGATAGAGAAGAGAGTAAAATTGGTATTATATTTTTGGATATTGATGATTTCAAAAAAATTAATGATAACTATGGACATGATACAGGTGACAGAGTTTTAGAAAATATAGCTGAAAGATTAAAAAATAGTTTAAAAGAAAAGGATATTTTAGCAAGGATGGGTGGTGATGAATTTGTGATTGCTCTTTCTAACATAAGTACGAAGGATCAGTTAATTAAAATTACTCAAAGGTTATTTGATAAATTTAATGAACCACTTATAATTGATAAAGTAAGATTTGAAATTAGTTTAAGTGGGGGAATTAGTATATATCCTGAAGATGGACAGGAAATAGAACAACTGCTCAAAAACGCTGATTATGCTATGTATCAAGCTAAAAGAAAGAAAAAAGATCTGGAGGTTAAAGGGGAAGAGGAATGATTTATTTTTTGAACAAAACTTCATAATAAAACTATAATCCGGGTCTTAAAGCCTGGATTTTTTTCTTTTTGGTGAATTTTGTAATTTGAGTGGTTATGTAAGAATAACATTAGATAATATATTAATTATGAGTATATTTATAAAAAATGGTATATAATG
>CAZSTU010000312.1:0-1555 GCA_964609745.1 uncultured Halanaerobiaceae bacterium | reverse complement strand
CATGTGGTAAAACATTTGTTTGCTTTTTAATTATAATCTAATATCTATTTATAAAGGATAATTTTGTTTTTTATTGAAATAAATTTAATAGAATATTATTAATTTGGAGGTTGATTTAGTTTGAGTAGAGACAAATATAAAAAAAGAAATGTGAGAATATTGAAAATGATTACTATGCTTACAGGTAAAAGTAGCAACTGGACTGCTCGTGATCTTGCTGATCATTTTGGTGTTTCTACTCGTACGATTTATCGGGATCGTGAATTTATGGAAAAAATGGGGGTGCCAATTTATTATAATTATGATAAAGAGAGTTATGAAATAAAGGATACTTTTCATTTTACTCCACCAAATTTAACAGCTGAAGAGGCCAGAGCTTTGATGCTGGCTGCCAGAGAACATGAAAATAATTTTATATATCCCAGGCAGTTAAAAGAGGCTATTAGTAAAGTAATTAGCTCACTCCCTCAATCTTTTAAAAAAGAAATGAATGATACAGATGAAATGATTACATATCTGGATTCTCCCCATATAGATTTTTCTCTTCATCGTGATAAGATAAAGTCTGTTGATCAGGCTATAGATAAAAGAAGGATTATTAAAATAGTTTATTTTTCTTTAAGTCAGCAAAAAATAACCCATAGAAAAGTTGAACCTTACAATATATTTGTGAACAATGGGGCAGCTTATATGGTTGGTTATTGTCATAAAAGAGAGGAAATTAGAACATTTAGAGTAGATAGGATTAAAGCAATTAAAGAATATAGAGATAATTTTACAATTCCAGAAGAATTCTCACTGGAAGATTATCTTGATACTGCTTTTAATGTTGAACGAGGAGAGAAAAGAGAGGTTGTATTGCGCTTCAAAGGAGTTGCTTCATATCTTGTACGAGAGATTCACTGGCATGATAGCCAGGAGATTGAAGAGATTAATGATGATGAGATAATTTTTAAGTTAAATACCGGTAGTAGTGAAGAATTAAAGAGCTGGATTTTAAGTTATGGTAGTGAGGTGGAAGTGCTAAAGCCGGATGAGTTACGTCAGGAGGTTATTGAGGAGCTTGAAAAGATGAGAAAAGTTTATAAATAAACTTTTGTTCACTGACAGTATGGTGTCACACCCTGGTGATATAATAATAAATAAAGTAGAGAATTTGTTCTTATAAAAAAGGAATGGTCTGGTTTTTAAAGAAATAATATTAATAAGTAAGGTTTTGAACTTTGATAAAAAAATAATTCGCAAACACCCCTGTAATTTTTGCAAAAAATGTTTTTGCGATTTCTTGGTTCAATTAATAATACTAACATTATTATAAAACCTGCTATATTGGAAATCTAATTTTTAATATCTGCTCTTACAATTACTACTCCATTAACTAGGAGACTGAAAGGAAGCTGTCAATAAGTTCCTGAGCGTTATCATCTTCTCTTACAATTACTACTCCATTAACTAGGAGACTGAAAGACCGGGAAAAAAGCATTTTTAAAACTTGATAAAATTCTTACAATTACTACTCCATTAACTAGGAGACTGAAAGAAGAAGAAATGAAAA
>CAZSTU010000311.1:0-3019 GCA_964609745.1 uncultured Halanaerobiaceae bacterium | reverse complement strand
ATTCCTCAAATATTTCAATGTTTCTCCAAAATTCATTATTGTTTGACACCTTCCCTTATAAAAAAAGATATTTCTCTTTCCAGATTAGAATGTTGCATATCTAAGCCAATTATGTAAGGTTTAACAGGGCAGTGTTCTCTTATATGTATTAGTTCATGTTGTAGCACTTTCCTCTGCATTCCCCGGGTTAAATTCTTATTTACACCAATATGATAATGACCCTGAGTGCATTTATACAGCACTCCCCATACCTCCAAAGGAAAAGGGTAATAATTATAATAGATGTTATCTTTAAGTACCATATTTAATTGCCCTCCCGTTTATGCTCGTCCTCTATCGCCTTCATAAACTGAACTACAGACTTAATGGCCTCTGGGCTTAAATCCCGGGTTTGCTTAAAAAGAAGCTGCAAATCTTCTCTTTCAGATAACTCATCCCAAAACTGATATAACTCAGGGTCATTTTCTATAGCTTCTTTTATCTTCTGGTTTGGATTATATCTAATGTCAGTACGTCCTAATAAATAATCTGTGCTTACATTATAATAATCAGCAGCCCTATTAATAAAATCAGAGTCTGGTTTCCGTTCCCCCCTTTCATACCTAGATAAGGTATTTTTGCTTACATGAAGATTATCAGCAGCTGTTGTTAAATTTTCTTCTTTTTCATTCCTTAATAGTCTTAATCTTCTAGACAACTTTTTCATTACCTCCCTCCTTCTTGGATTTTAGTTATATTATACTATTGATTACCCGAATGTCAAAAGAATTTCCCAAATTTAATAAAAAATTTTAATAAAACACTTGACAATCCAACAAATGGGGTTTATAATATAATATGTAATCAGAAAGGAGGCATACAGATGGGTTATAATCCAGCATTATTAAAATATATTATGTTTAAAGAAAATATAACGATAACGGAACTTGCAAATCATCTTGAAATGAAAACAGATACATTAAACAGAAGATTAAGAGGTGAAGTTGATTTTAAAATCACCGAAGCGAAAGAAACTACAGATTATATTAATAAAAAAATAGGCTCTAATTTAACAATCGAAGATACATTTTTTTCTGAACCTGTACCCAAAACTGGGACAGATGAATAAATAAATTATAATAAAAACCCAATTGGAGGTTAATCTTTATGGGTATCCTGGAGGAAATTCTGGAGAAGGTTGAGATTCTTGAAGAAAAGATAGACAGGCTGGAAACAAAAGAACCTGAAAGAAAGGGGGTATTCAATGTAGAAGAAGCTGCTGAGTATTTAAAGTTATCAAAGGTAACTATTTACAGATTGCTCAACGAAGGAGAACTGGACTATATAAAGATAGGGACAAGAAAAATTATTCCCGGGAAGGTATTAGATGAATATATTGATGAAAATCTTACCCGGGAGAAAAATTATCGAAATAATATCAGGGAGGTTAAATGAAATGGGTAAAATTAGAGAAAAAGTTGAAGAGTTAAAGAAAGCTGTTGAGGAAGAGTGTGGTTATGAACCTGAAATAGAATTATATTTTTATGATAATCGTATAGACTTTTTAGGACCAAACAAAGCTGAAAGAATATCTAACAAATTATTACCTGAATTAGGTGGAGAACTTAAAAAGAAAAGCAATGAAAAAAAGGCCACTTTTTGGATGGCTAATAGTTATACTGATGATAAAATTGCAAATTTTACAGTATTTCACAAAAACAATAAGGAGGCTGTTGTGTAATGGCTATACCTGAAATTGATGAACTGCTGGAACAGGAAGAACAGGAAGAAAAAGAAGAACGATTTGTAATAGATACTGATAAAAAAGCTACCTGGGCAATGAGAAAAATAAGGAAAAACAATGAAAAGATAAAAGAGAAGAAAGAATTAGCTCAGGAAGTTATTGATGATTTAAAAGAAGAAATAAGAGAAACTGAAAAATGGTTAGAACAAGAAACAAATTCAATAAAAGAAGATAATGAATTTTTTGAAGGGCTACTTAAACAATATGCTGAAAAATTGCGGGAAGAAAATGAAGATCTTAAAACTCACAAACTTCCTTTTGGAAAACTACAATTCCGCAAACAACGTCCAAAGTGGAATTACAATGATTATAAATTAATGGATTCACTTAAGGAAGCAGGATTTGAAAATACTTCAATTATACAGATAAAAGAAAGAGTTCATAAAAATGAATTAAAAGATGCAGTAAGTGAAGGGGCTCTTAAATTAACTGGTGATGGTAGAGTTATCAATCCTAAAACTGGTGAAATAATAGAAGGTGTTGAAGTACAGGAACGTGGAGAAAAAGTTAAAGTGAAGGTGGACTAAAATGCCCAAATGTCCTATATGCGGTGAAGAGTTAATTGAAGAGCCAACCACGTGAGTAGGCGGTTGTACGGCAGAAACATACGCACAGTGCCCTGAACAACATTATTATGATGGTTCCGCTTATGGGAACTCTCACTACCTCATTGGAGCCCCAGCTACTGGATGGACTTATGCAGCCTCAAAAGAATATAAAAAAGACATACGAAACAATATTGATAAAGCAATAAGAGACCTCAACAAAAATAAAGATTAAGGTGTGATAGACCATGAATAAGTGCCGTGAGTGTGGTATTTATTATCAGAAGGGTAAAGGGCGTATGGGGTACTGTAGACAGTGCTATGAGATGTATATATTAACTATGAGGAGGGATAGATATGGCAGAAGCAGCTGAAGATATAACTAATCAGGTTATAGATATTGGCAGTCAAGATATATCTCAACAATTAGAAAACAAACGTGATGTTATTAAAAGGGCAGTAGCAAAGAAGGCAAGTCAGGATGAATTTGAAATGTTCATGGATCTGGCAAAGACTTATCAATTAGATCCGTTTCAAAAGGAGATATTTTTCTGGAAATATGGTAATGATACAACAATAATGACTTCCAGGGATGGATATTTAAAGATAGCGAATAGACACCCTCAATTTGATGGTTTAGTTTCAGATGTAGTTCATAAAAATGATAACTTCCAGAGGACACTAGAAGGAG
>CAZSTU010000310.1:0-3056 GCA_964609745.1 uncultured Halanaerobiaceae bacterium | reverse complement strand
CAGCACTGACGCATAAAATTTAGATTTTTAATATAGCAGTGATAACAGATTTTTTCTAAAAAATTTTTCGCAAAAAGGCTGGACATTCCATTTTAGCTGTGTTATCATATATAATGGATAATAATAAAAATGGGGTGTTCAGTGCTATGATTAATAAATCCGATAAAATATTGATTAATGGCAGAGAGTTCACTCAAAAAGAAGTGGATGATATAGTAGAGACAGTAGAGATGTTTAACAATTTATCCAGGACTGAGCTGGCCAAAACAATATGTGTACATTTAGACTGGTTTACCCCGGCAGGGAATTATAAAGTTAGCTCTGCCCGTAATTTGTTAGAGAAGTTAGAGGAAAAAGGTTTTTTTAAGTTACCACCACTAATAGAATCTCAGAGGAATTTTGGCGGATTGAAACCAATTAAGCTTACTTCAAAGACTGAAGCAGGTAATAAATTAGAAGGTACAGTATCTGATTACAGTCCCATTGTATTGGAAAAAATAGAGGATAAAAAGACAAAAGATCTCTGGAATGAATATATTGAACGATACCATGATCTAGGATATAAAAGGCCCTTTGGAGCAAGGCAACGTTATTTTATCATATCTAAAGTTGGTAACCAGCCAGAGAGATTAGGATGTATTTTGTTTTCAGCAGCTGCCTGGGCTTTAGAAAAGCGAGATAACTGGATTGGCTGGAAGGAGGAGCATCGCAGCAAATATTTAAATGGTATAGTAAATAATACTAGATTTTTAATATTTCCCTGGGTTAAGATCAAAAATTTAGCCAGTAAAGCCCTATCTTTGGCAGCCAAAAGGATCCAGGATGATTGGAAACAAAGATATAATTACAGGCCAGTATTAATGGAGACATTTGTTGATGAGAAAAAATATAAGGGCACCTGTTATAAGGCAGCTAACTGGAAGTATTTAGGTAAAACCAAGGGTAGAGGCAGACAGGATCGAAATAGAGAATATTTATCCACGGTGAAATTAATTTTTGTATATCCCCTCCTGAAAGACTTCAGGGCTTATCTGCATGGTAAGCGCCAACAATGGGGGGTATGTCAATGAGTACTCTCACTATGGTATCTAGAGATAGCATTATCACCTCAAAAGAGGATTATGAACGAACAGAGACTTTAGAAATACCGGATGCAGAGTTTCCTGTTGTTGATGAGATTAAAGAAGCTCAGGCAACATTACGCGCTCAAAAAAAGGCAGAGGGATTAAAACCTATTCAAAAGACTACAAGAACCAATAGTAAATGTCCATATGAGACAATAGAGGAAGAACAAGAGGAACGACATCAAGTTGTTGAGGAACATCTTAAGGTTTACAGGAAAGTATTTCCCCGGTTGATGAAAGAATTCAAAAAAATAAAAGACCCCCGAGATCCACAAAAAATAGAACATAAATTAATTTCTGTATTAATCTATGGTATCTTTTTATTTATATTAAAAATACCTTCACGCCGTCAGGCCAATAAAATATTAACAAGACCTCAATTTTTAGAGAATATAAGGACAATATTTCCTGAACTACAAGAGGTAGACGATCTCCCACATGGAGATACAGTTAACAGGATATTGTCTGAAATAGATGTAGAGAAAATACAGATTATAAAAATAAAGTTAATCAAGCAATTAATGCGCAATAAGAAGTTTGATAGATATAAGAGAAGCGGCCGTTATATAATTAACATAGATGGTACGCAAAAATTTTGTAGTTATCATCCTTTTTCAAAGGAGGCATTACAGCGTAATGTAAGTACTAAAGAAGGTAAAAAAACTCAGTATTATGTATATATTCTGGAAGCAAATTTAGCATTTGTAAATGGATTATCAATTCCTTTGTTAACAGAGTTTTGTGAGTTCAGCAAAGGTGATATTGAAAATGATAAACAGGATTGTGAACAAAGAGCATTTAAAAGACTGGGCCGTCGTCTTAAAAAATTATTTCCCCGTTTACCTATAACAATTAATTTAGACGGTCTTTATCCTAATGGACCAATAATGAGTTTCTGTCGTAATTATAATTGGGATTTTATGATGGTCTTAAAAGATGATCAATTACCCCAGGTTTATGAAGAAGCAAAGAGGTTAAAAAGACTTTGTCCGGAAAACACCCTGGAAAACATCTGGGGTGATAGAAAACAAAATTTCTGGTGGGTAAACGATATAGAATATAATTATGGTAATAATGGCCATCATACAGAGATAGTTCATGTAGTAGTGTGTGAAGAAACCTGGCAAGAAGTAAATAAAGAGGGAAAAATAGTTGAGAAATCAAGGAAGTTTGTCTGGATTTCTGCAAAGCCAATTACTGAAAACAACGTAGTTTCAAGATGTAATAAAATAGGACGACATCGTTGGGATATCGAAGAAGAAATCCTGGTAGAAAAACATCATGGATATCAATTAGAACACGCTTTTTCAAAAGATTGGACTGCAATGAAGGCCTTTCATTATATAATGCAATTAGCTCGATTATTGGATATATTATGCCATTATTCTATTGATTTATATGAAAGAATTCAATCATTGGGCCATCTGGGATTAGTCATGTTTTTTAGGGAAACATTATTGGCAACAGTTTTGGATAAAAATAGAATAAGGAAATTTTTGAAGCGAAGACATTACCTGCAACTTATCTGGTGAAAGAACTAAAAATCCGAAATAATAATAGAAAAAGATATTTTTTTAAAAACAAAAGCGGGGGTCAGGTTAAGTAGCTCAAGCAATGGTAAATTATAACATAAGATGCAACATTATCCTGTTAAATTATAAAGAAATTCACTTTATTCGAAAAAAATCAAAGATGCTTGAACACTTATACCTTCTTATAGCATCATTTTTTAGGGTTATGCGTCAGTGCTGTTAATTTGGATATAATATTGAGTCAAATCCATACGTTTGGTTTAATTTTTGTTTTTGGCGTGGTTCTGGGATTGGTTTTTGATTTCTATAGGTTATTATCAGTATATATTAAAAATAAAGGTAAATTTATTTTAAATATAACTGATATCTTACTGGGATTAATAACGGGAGCAGCAGGATT
>CAZSTU010000309.1:0-3083 GCA_964609745.1 uncultured Halanaerobiaceae bacterium | reverse complement strand
AGAAATATTATAGCTAAAGGTTAAATAAAAAATCGAAGGAAAAGAACTAAAAGTTAAACCTTTTTTAGGGGTTCTTAAAGCACACACTTTGCGGGTGCGATTTTTGCTGTGATTTGGAATAATACAATCAATAGATTTAGAGACAAAATTTGAAATTTAAGCTTTAATTCAGATAAAATTAAATTAACAGTTTATATCTGATTTCAATTCATAGGGCAAAATCCAGATCATGTAAAAGGAATAAATATGACGAATCCTGAGATAATTATTGGAGTTTTAATTATTGTTTTAGGTATTTTGATTATGGGTTTTATCGTTATGCTAAAAAGATATAATGATTTAAAAAATGAAAACAATAAATTAAAATATATTGCCTTGAAGTATAGAACAAAGACAAAAAATAAAGAGCAAAATCTTTATGAGTATCAATCTATCATTGATAAGATGAAAAGCAGATTGAAAGACAAGAATTAAAAATATCATGAATCCCAAATTTCTGCAGAGAAATAAGATTGAAATAATGATAGTCAAATCAATTTTTTTATGCCAGAATAATCATATATGAAAAAATAATTATGTTCATCATCAGAAAAGGACCAGTGCTTGGTGCATAGTATTCTAAGGTACTAATATTATATTTTGTAAACAGGAGATAATCGTCAATGGCTTATATGAAAAAGAAAGAAAATGATGAAAAAAAGGCAACCAAAAAACAAAAGGAAGGGGAGATTTTTGGATTAGATACCAAGGTAAGAGGGTTTACCATTGTAGATAGGATGTATTCTACTAATGAAAAATTACCAACTTTTATGTTGGCAAATATTAACCCCACAACTGTAGATATTGATTATAATATTGAAAGACTTAAAACAATTGCTGAGATTTCAGCAGAAAATGGAGTCAATGTATTAGTTTTACCTGAATTGACGGTAAGTGGATATTTATGGGAGCCGGAAAATGGAGACAAGGAAGAAGTTTTTTCCCAATTAGCCAGATGTGCAACAAATGGGCCTGAAGTCACCAAACTGATAGCACACTTTAGAAGTATAATGTCAGATGACGGGTTAAACCTGATAATATTCAATAATATCCGCAAAGCAGAAAAAAAATTCTACGATACTACTTTTATTATTGGTCAAAATAATGACTACCTAAACTGTTATTATGATAAAATATTTTTAACACCCATTGAAAAAAAATATTTTTTCAGAGGGGATGACCAGAGACTGGTTATTAATACTAAATATGGTAAATTTGGTATAAACATCTGCTATGACCTGGTATTTAATTCGCTGGCAGAAAAATACGCTTATGACGATAGGGTAGATGCCATTATTAACAGTGCAGCCTGGCGAAGACATAGTATTCGTGAGTATCCATTATTAAATATCAGGATGGATAACTATTATGAGTATATCTGGGACTTGAAACATGCTGCACTTGCCTCACATAATCAGGTTTGGAGTATTGGGGTAACCTGTGTAGGGGTTCTCGATAAAACTGGAAATTATTTTTCCGGAGGTTCTGGCTTCTGGTCACCATCCGGTATTTGTATGTTGCAGGCATCTAAATCACGAGAAGAGCTTTTAATCATGAGAAATCTTGATATCACCAAACATATGAGAAATCAGGCAGTTGAAGATTTTAATTATGCACTGGATTACAATGAAGTATGGAGGGAGGTAGAAAATATACCTCCAAAAGTCAAAACTTTAGAATAACCCTTTTTTGTAGTAAAATTTTGCAAATCATGCCAGCTAACCTATAATGAACATAGGTTCATAATATATTATTAGAAAATATTTATGCCAGATCAAGTGACAAAGGTTAAAGATGCCAAAAGTAATTGATAAGGTAGAAGAAAAAATAAATAACTCTGCTTTTAGACTATTTGGTAAAAACGGATACAAGCATGTAACGATGAAAATGGTTGCCCAGGAGGTAGATATTTCAGTAGGTACTTTTTATAATTATTATTCAAATAAAGAAGACTTGTTCCTAAATTCCTTCAAACAGAGTTATGATCAGATTTATTTGCCATTAAATAGTAATATTGAAAAATTTGAAAATAGCTATAACTTTAATTTCATTACTTTACAATGCAATATTGAAATTAAAAGGTTTTAGCAGGGAAATAATTAGAAGTAAAATCAATCATGAGATGGTTGATGAATTGGAAAGTCACCTATTAATTCTAATGAGATCTTTAATATATCAGGCAGAAGAAAATGTAGAATTATACAGATTCTCGATAAGGATAAAGATAGAGTAATTCGACTGATGATTATTGCTATTGATGATTTTGCACAGGAATTTCCAGATGACAAGGAAGGAAATATTGAGTTTATTTCCAGGTTAATAGAAAAAATAAAATAACAATCCGCTCATTATTTATTATATTAAGATATACTTTATTTTTTAAAAGTATAGCAGTGTCCTGAAAGTACGGGGGTACAGGGATACCATAAATGAAAGGAGTGGTAATAAGATGGCTATAAATTTTAACTTTGCCAAGAAGTTTGCTGCTGAACAGGTCATAAAACAGGCCATGAATTATCTGGAAAAGGATCCTGAGAAAAATTTCCCCAAAGTTATGGATCTGGCAGATAGAGTTGCCCGAACAGATAAACATCATGAAGAGATAGCCGCTATAAAAGATTCTTACCAGAGCAATCCAGCAATTCGACAATTTGTGAAAAAACTATCACAGGTAGCACCCAGTTACAAAGAAGGTTTAATTGTGAACTTCTTCGTCAATTCTGCCCTGATGGGGATACCAAGACAATTTGAATTAATGAAAGAACTGGATGTATGGGTACCCTGGACTATCCTTATTGACCCTACCAGTGCCTGTAATCTTAGTTGTGTTGGCTGCTGGGCAGGTAAGTACAAGAAAAGTGATAGTCTGGATGTTACTACCATCAACCGGATTATTTCTGAAGCCAAAGAAATGGGCATCTATTTCATAGTACTATCCGGTGGTGAGCCGACTGTTTATCCACATCTCTTTGAGATTTTCCGTGAAAATCCTGATGTAGGTTTTATGATGTATACTAATGGAACTTTAATTGATGAAAAAATGG
>CAZSTU010000308.1:0-3088 GCA_964609745.1 uncultured Halanaerobiaceae bacterium | reverse complement strand
TTGTTCTCACAACCGTTAAGCTGATTTATGACTTTGTTTATGAATAATTCAGGATCAATATTATTTAACATATGCCTTTATTTCACTTAAATTCTCACAAATAAAATTTGCTCCAGCTTCTTTCAATTCCTTCTGCAAAAATGATGTAGTTACCGCTGCACACTTCATACCTGCCGCCCGGGCAGCCTTGACTCCATGCAGAGAATCTTCTACTACCAGACAGTTTTCGGGCTTAACATCCATTTTAGAAGCAGTATATTGATAAATATCTGGTGCCGGTTTCTTGTTATCTACTTCATCACCACTAACAATAACCTTGAATAAAGCAAAATCAATTCCAGCCTGTCTGAGATTTGCTTCAACCTTTATCTGGTCCGCACTACTGGCCAGGGCCAGTTCGAAATTGGTGTCCTGCAGTTCATTTAAAACCTGTTTTGCCTCAGGAAAAATTTTTATCTTTTCCTCTACAATATCCAGATAAATTTCATAAACCCTATCTTTCATTTCTGTTTTATATGTAAGACCATATTTCTCAGCAACTCCTCCAATATATCTGTCTTCTCCAGCCCCAATAAAAGGCTCAAAATCTTCTGGTTTAGCCTCTACTCCATATTCCTTCAAACCTTGAATTGCTGCCGCTTCTATCACAGGCTCAGAATCTACCAGTACCCCGTCCATATCAAAAATTATATTTTTTATCTCCTTTTGTTCCATAATATACTCCCCCCCTCCCTAATTTATACTGCTTTATATTATAACATTTTTACAATAAGGTTAAAAGCAGTTTTTGAGCAATAATAGAAAAACTCCCATAAATAATTTATTATGGGAGTCTCATAAATGAAATAAGTATGTAACTATAATATAAATAAGTAGTAAATTAATATGATTCTCTTTTCCCGGAAACCATATAAATTATTCCCTCACAAATATTAGTACAGTGATCACCGATTCTTTCCAGATACCTGCTGACTAAAATTAAAGCAGAAGCCTGTTTAATAGAAGATTGATCTTCCATCATAAAGGTGATTAGCTCCCGGAAAATCTGAACATTGAGATTATCAACTATTTCATCCTGCTGGGCCAGATTTTTAGCGGTAGCAACATCTTCCTGCAGAAAAGCATTCAGACTTTTTTCTAAAACATCAGTTGTAATATTCCTCATCCGGGGAATGTCAACAAGGGGCTTGATTAAAGGCTGGATACCAATTTTTTCTACCATCTCGGCAATATTTTCCGCATGGTCCCCGATCCTTTCCAGATTTGTCACTGTTTCAGATATAGTTAACAAAGTTCGAACATCTTTATCCGACAAATCAGGATAAGAAATTAACTTCTGGCATTTATCTTTTAATTCCATTTCCAGATCATCAAGGTCATCATCATGATTGATGATCTCCTCGGCAAGTTCCATATTCTGGCTTTCCAGTGCTTCAACACTGTCAATGATAGTTTCCTGTACCATATTACCCATTTCTATCATCTCATTTTTTAGTTCCTCCATTTCAACAGTAAAATCCTGCATTGCTATCCCTCCTAATTTAATTTTATTAAATCATTTCTTTTTATCAAAAATTAGTTTGTATATCATTTAAAAATTAAAATAAACAACATTTTTTTATCCTATAATTATATTATTCAATGTTTTTTCCTTTATTCCTGCCCTTAATAATATTTATTATCAAAAAAGACTTACCAGAAAAAGGTAGACAATCGTGGCAAATAATGAAGACAAAAAGGAAATGTATAAGGCCTCCTTTTTAGTTTCTCTTTTGTTCCCCATACCAAAAATATTTCGGGTTTCAATAAGATAAAGCAAAGACCCAACAACTAAAAAGTAAATAAGTCCTTCAAAAAACATCTGCATAACTATTCCTCCCCCTAATTTTAATTTATCTAAATAAATTAACAAAACAAAGATTTAACAATCTCTTGAAATTCTTTATACATAGATTCGCCTTGCAAATCTTCCAGACTGACAAGCACATTTTCATAATACCATTTTTGTTTTTCATACCCCCGGGAAAATCTGGTCCACAGTTTATCACCAACTTTTTTGTAATCTATTGCCATACTCCGACAATTACTTAACTTATCAGCACAGGTAATTAGTTTAATATCCCTATCGGCAGTTTTCAAACTATCAATAGTATGCTGTTTTCTTTCCTCCCAGGGGGTCTGGTCTCTGGCCACCAGTTTTTCGGAAGCACCTTTAACCAATCTTACAATCTCTTCATCAAACAATTCAACCAGTTTTTCTTCTGTCATCTCCGTATCTTCAAGAATATCGTGCAGTAGACCAGCAACTACCAGGTCAATTCCCGCACCATTTTCCTGTAAAATCATACCTACTTCAACCGGATGAATTATATAGGGGACATCACTACCTTTCCTTTTCTGCCCTTTATGATATACAGCCGCAATTCTTAAAGCTTGCTGTAAAATATATTTATCTTCCATAAGTAAAAATATCTCCTTAGGATAATTTTTTAGTTTTTCAAAAAAACAAATTTGTTCCTTACTGAATCAATTTGCCCCTTATACTGATTTGTAGATAACTATCATTTTATAGCTGGTAGACTTTCATTACCTGTTCGGTAGTGAACTCAAGCCACTCAGCAGTTGCAGCAAAAATTTCTTTTATGGAAAGGGGCTGCTGTAAAGTTGTAAATACAGCATCAATGTCTTGAGAAAAAACTTTTTTTACTCCTTTTCCAGTAGAACCACAGAAAGCAATAACCGGAATCTGTCTTTCAGCCGCTATTTTCGCTACTCCCACAGGTGTCTTCCCATAAACAGACTGGCCATCAATCTGGCCTTCACCCGTTATTACCAGATCTACACCAGCCATCCTTTCTGCAACTTTATTTATTTCCAGAACAATTTCAATACCTGACCTTAATTCACCATCAAGAAAGGCCACCAATCCTGCTCCAAGGCCCCCGGCAGCACCCGCTCCCGGAATTGTCTGAACATCTTTACCCAAATCCCGTTTAATTATTTTACTCAAGTGCTGCAAATTTTTATCCAGCTTTTGCACCATCTTACTATCTGCCCCTTTTTGTGGCGCATAAACACAGGCTGCCCC
>CAZSTU010000307.1:0-3116 GCA_964609745.1 uncultured Halanaerobiaceae bacterium | reverse complement strand
CCATATCTGTTGGAATTTATAATTTTCAAGGTTTGATGGGAGAAGTTACTACTCATTATTTGGCTGCAGCTAGTGTTATTTCAATGTTACCTGCAATTATAGTGTTTGTAATATTACAACGATTTATTGTTGGAGCACTCACAGCAGGAGCGGTTAAAGGTTAATAAAGGTATGTTCTTAAAGAAATTGTTGTGTATTAATAAATTAAAGGGCAACAAATATCTAAACTTTCTTCATTCAAGAAACTATAGCAAACTGTCTGGATAATTAATCTTGAAATATCGTTAAATTTCCAGGAAAAATTGATGAGACTCAACTTTGATTTGAAATTATTATTAACAGGAGGATGGAGTTAATATGGAAAAAATTAAAGCAGGAATTATCGGAGCAGGTATGATCGGTGTTTCACATATTGAAAGCATGAGAAGACTTGGATATGTAGATATAGTAGCCCTGGCGGAAAATAATCAACAACTTGCTGATAAAAAAGCAAAACAATTACAGGTGCCACAGGCTTATGGTAGTTATCAAGAAATGTTATCAGATCCAGATATTGATGTAGTACATAACTGTACTCCCAATAATAAACATCTGGAGATTAACTTAGAGATTATTAAGTCAGGTAAACATGTATTTTCAGAAAAACCGCTAGCCATGAATGCAAAAGAAGCTGAGGAAATGTTATCATTACTGGATAAACATAAAGTAGTTAATGGAGTCAACTTTTTATATAGAATGTATCCACTGGTTAGGGAAATGAAGACCAAAGTAGAACAAGGCGATGTAGGTGAGGTTAGATTAATTCACGGTTCTTACTTACAGGACTGGTTGCTTTATGAGACAGATTATAACTGGCGTATTGAGCCAGAGATCTGTGGTAAAACCCGTGCAGTTGGTGATATAGGATCTCACTGGTGTGATCTGGTCCAGACTGTAACAGGACTCAAGATTACAGAAGTCTTTGCTGATTTTGCCACAGTTATTCCCACCAGAAAGAAATATGAGGAAGTAGAGACATTCAGTGTTGGTGATAAATCAGGTAATTATGAAGAAATAGATGTAAAGACAGAAGACTGGGCATCTGTTTTGTTGAGATTTGAAAATGGAGCCAGAGGTGTATTTTATGTATCAGAAGTAAGTGCAGGTAGAGGCTGTTATTTTAATGTTGAAATTGATGGTTCCAAAAGAAGTTATTACTGGAATCAGGAAACAGGTGACAGGATGTGGGTAGGTAATAGAGATGAGCCTAATTTAGAGATAATACGTAACCCTAACCAGATGGCAGCAGAAAATCAACAATACTCTGTTTTACCCGGGGGTCATCCAGAAGGCTGGTATGATGCCTTAAAGAATAACATACAGGCTTTTTATTCATTTATAAAAGAAGGTAAAGATCCTGTAGAAGACAAACCGGATTTTGCTACTTTTGCTGATGGTTATGATTTAATGTTAATTACAGATGCTATTGTAGAAAGCAATGAAAAAGGTAAGTGGATTGAAGTCAAGAGGTAAAGATTAAAAGCAAAAGGTAAACATTGAAATAATGTATTACTCATCTCAAGAAGGAGGAAAAAACATGTCACAATTCAAATTTTCAGTAGGACCGTGGAATGTACATGAAGGGGCAGATGCCTTTGGACCAGAAGTAAGGGAAACAATTCCCTTAGAAGAAAAGGTAAAGAAATTCAGGGAAATAGGTTTTGATGCAGTACAGTTTCATGATGATGATGCAGTACCTGATATCAATGAACTTAGTCAATCGCAAATTAAAGAAAAAGCCAGAGGAGTAAAACAGCTATTAACTGAGAATAGCCTGGCAGCAGAATTTGTAGCACCAAGATTATGGGAGGATCCCCGGACAATTGATGGTGGTTTTACCTCTAACGATGCCTCTGATAGGGAATTTGCTGAATGGAGGGCATTACGTTCTGTTGATATAGCCAATGAGCTGGGTTGTGATAAAATAGTATTATGGCTGGCCAGAGAAGGAACATTATGTTATGAGAGTAAAGACCCTGTTCAGGGTATAAATAGAATAGTAGGGGCCATTAATAAAATATTGGAATATGATGACAACATGAAGGTGTTAATAGAACCCAAACCCAATGAACCAATTGAACGCAGTTTCTGTCCCACAATGGGTCATGTCATGGGATTGGCACACAAAACAGTAGCTCCAGATCGAGTTGGCGGACTTTTAGAAAGTGCTCATGCTATTCTGGCCGGATTAGATCCTGCCAATGAAATTGCTTTTGGTCTGGCCTTTGATAAACTGTGGAGTGTCCACTTAAATGATCAGAATTCCATCAAATATGATCAGGATAAGGCTTTTGGTGTAGAAAACTTAAGACAGGCATTTAACCAGATAAGATTATTGGTAGAACATGATTACGGGAAAAATGGTGAATATGTAGGTCTTGATGTCAAAGCCATGAGAACCCAGAAGATTGATGTCTGTTATAAGCATTTACGCAATAGTCTCAGAATAGCAAAGATGCTGGAAGAAAAAGCGAAGAAATTTGATAAAGAATTGCAGCAGAAGTGTATAGAGGATAGAGATTATGAAGAATTAGAAATGTATGTAATGGATTTGTTGATGGAAGGATGAAATTAAATAATTTAAAGGCTCTTTCCGGAAATGAATTAGAACAGATCCATCAGGCTTCCCTGAAAATACTTAAAAAATCAGGTTTGCTTATTGAGAGCAAAAGAGTGTTAAAGGTACTGGAAGAAAACGGCTGTGAAGTTGATTATCAAGCAGAAATTGCAAAATTTCCTTCCGCTCTGGTGGAAAAATGTATAGAGAAAGTCCCTTCTCAGATTGATATTTATAATCGGGATCAGGAAAAAATATTTACCCTGGGAGATGATAATTGTTATTTTGCCAGCGGTCATAATGCAATTTATGTTTTAAATGATGAAAAAGGAGATAGAAGGAATTCTACTTTAAAAGATGTAGAAGAGTTTGCAGTTATATCAGATAATTTAGAGTCAATAGATATGGTTGGAGTACCGGTTATGCCTCAGGATGTACAGCCGAGAACTACTTTGATTTACGCTGTTAAAGCTATTTTTGAAAATTCTCAGAAACCAATATTTTTTTCCCCCGAAAATAT
>CAZSTU010000306.1:0-3125 GCA_964609745.1 uncultured Halanaerobiaceae bacterium | reverse complement strand
TTGATTATATGAGTGAATTTGGTGGAGTCATGAGTCCTTTTAACGGCTGGCTGCTTTTGCGGGGGTTAAAGACTCTCTCCTTCAGGATGAAAGAACATGAAAGAAATGCAAAAGAGATTGCTGAGTTTATGCAGGATAAAGAAATAATTAAAAAAGTTTATTACCCGGGCCTTAAAAACTTCAAAGGACATGAAATAGCGGCAAAACAGATGAGGGGTTTTGGGGCAATGATAGCTTTTGAAATGGATGCAGACCTCGATACTATTGATGAATTTCTCCAATCTCTGGAAATGATAAAACTGGCTGTAAGTCTGGGAGATGCAGAAACATTGATAGAATACCCCTTTGGTATGACTCATAGAGATTATACGGAAGAACAATTAAAGAAATTTGGCCTGAAAAAGAATTTGCTTCGTTTGTCCATAGGTCTGGAAGATGCAACTGATATTAAAGAGGATCTGAATCAGGCCCTGAAAAAAATCACTTAAAAGAGATGCGGAGCAGGAGGGTTAAGTGATATGAAAATAAATAAACCATCTGAACCATTAAGTAAACTGGTAAGAGATGAAATAATAAAATATATCGAGGATAATAATTTAAAAGCTGATGAGCAACTCCCCACTGAAAATAAATTGGTAGATATGCTTGGTGTAAGCCGGATTACAGTCAGGGAAGCTTTAAATCAATTAAAGGTAGAAGGTGTTGTCTATAAGATACAGGGGAAGGGTACCTTTGTTAAGCAGAGACCGGTTATCATGAAAAATGGACTGGAAGTTTTAAAATCCCCTACAGAAATTATGAAAGAAAATGGTTATGACCCAAAGACAGAATACCTTCCCACAGAAATATACCTGCCTCCGGAAAATATTAAGGAGAGTTTGAAGCTGGATGATAAAGAAAAAATAGTAACTTATCGCAGAAAAAGATTTGCAGACAGTAAACTGGTGGTCTATGGTGAGGACAGTCTATCTGTCAGATTTTTTAATGAAGATATTCCGAAAAAAATTCCGCAGGAGTCGATGCTTAATTTCCTTGATGATGAACTGGGGATAAAATTGCAGAGATCCAGAACCGAAGTAATACCTACATTCTTTGATAAAAAAATGCGAAAATATCTGGATATAGATGGTAACAGGATATTTCTTTTACTAAAGCAGATACATTATAGAGTTGATGGAAGACCTATTGTATATTCCAATGATTATTTTAATGCTGATGCTTTTAACTTTATTATAAACAGGCAGAGAAAATAATAAATAAGGGAGGCTTAAATGTTATGAAACATGAAACAATGGAATTAAAGGAAGATGTTTTGAGACTTATTGATCAAAGAAAACTGCCGGGAGAGATTGAATATTATACTGCTAAAGATTACAGGGAAGTACAGTTTGCCATATCTGATATGGTGGTGAGAGGTGCCCCGGCTATTGGGGCTACAGGTGCTGCCGGTGTCTATCTTGCTGCCCGGGAATTTAAAGATGAGTCAAAGACAGATTTTATCAAAAAACTTAAAAAGGCCAATAAAGAGCTTATCTCGGCCAGACCCACTGCCGTTAACTTAAGCTGGGCGGTAAACAAGCTGGAGAAGTTAGTTGAGGAAAGCAAAGATAAATCAAATGATGAAATAGTACAGGTATTATTTGAAGAGGCCCAAAAGATAGCAAAAGAAGATGTGGAAATAAATAAACAGATGGCCAGAAACGGAAATGAGGTTGTCCCGGAAGGAGCGGTGATTCTCACTCACTGCAATACCGGTGCTTTAGCAACAGTAGGCTATGGTACGGCTCTGGGTGTTATCAGGGAGGCCCATTTTAGTGGTAAGAATATTAAAGTTTATGCTGATGAGACTCGACCAAGACTGCAGGGGGCGAGACTTACCGCTTTTGAACTTGTGGAAGAAGAGATTCCATCTACCCTGATAGCAGACAGTGTGGCTGCTACATTGATAAGAGATGGGATAATAGATATTATCCTGGTTGGAGCTGATAGAATTGCTTCTAATGGTGATACAGCAAATAAGATAGGGACTTACATGCTGTCTGAACTGGCTATAAAACATGATGTGCCCTTTTATGTAGTTGCTCCGACTTCTACTATTGATTTTGATATTGATTCTGGAGACGAGATAGAGATAGAAGAACGGGAAAGAAAAGAAGTTACTCACATTCAGGGAAAACAGATAGCACCTGAAAAAATAGATGTATACAATCCTGCCTTTGATATAACTCCTGCTGAAAATATAACAGGTATAGTAACAGAAAAGAAGGTGCTGGCTAAACCGTTTAAAGATGAGATTGCTAAACTTTAAAAAGTAAAGCTAGATAAAGTCCTCCATATATTGGTATTGGCCTGAATTTTAAGTCTGGCTTATCAATATATGGGGGATTATTTTTTAAACAGGGATTTAAAATGCTTAAATGCCTTAGAATATGTGTATTTAATAAAAAAATTTTTAAGTTTTGCGAGATAAATATAGTTTTGTAAAAAATATAAGAGCTGTTATAATATAATGGCAGAGTCTTTAAAATAAATGAAAATATTACTTAATAAAAAAGTGTTATAGGGGTTGACAGGGTATAACCAGCTCGTTATAATATTAACAAAGAAATTGTGAATAAATTCATTTAAGGGGGGTTCTGAGTGAGCAAAGAAGAAAAGGGGATTATAAGAAGAGAGGCAATAAAGAAAATAGGTGGAATTACTGCAGGGACTGTACTTGGTGGAATGGCTTTGATAAATAGTCCGGTGAAAGGTAATAAAAAAGTTCTTGCTTCGTCCACAACAAAAGAGTTTCCATGGCCATATACGGAAATTGATCCAGAAAGAGCCCGCAAGTTAGGCCATGAAGGCTATTATCTCGGCAACTGTAGTTCAGGAGCATTTTATGGAATACTGGCTGCCCTGGAAGAACAGGCAGGAGAACCCTATGATCAATTTCCCATAACACCTCCTGATAATTTATTACACTTTGGAGGAGGGGGAGTAGCCGGTGCAGGTCTTACCTGTGGTGCTTTGCTGGGAGCATCAGCAGCAGTGAATCTTGTCACAGATTCTAAAAATGCCAATGAAATAGTTGCTGAACTAATTAGCTGGTATAAAGAGGCTGAGATTCCCAGTGATACTTC
>CAZSTU010000305.1:0-3126 GCA_964609745.1 uncultured Halanaerobiaceae bacterium | reverse complement strand
CTCAGAGCTCAATCCAAGAGCCGGGAGAAGGCTTTACGGGAGGTGGCTGCATGAAGGCGTACATAGGAATTGACCCCGGACAGGATGGAGCTGTGGCCATGATCTGTGACTATGCTCAGGTAAATTTTTGTTATGGATCTATTATTAGTGAAGGTGCTATTGAAATCCTGGAAAGGACTGAAACACCTTTTGCCTTTGATAAAAAAGTAAAGGCCATAAAAAATTGGGATAATACAGATTTGTGTCCACTTGAAAAACTTACTTTAAAAACAGAAAACAGTGCTGAAGGCATAAAAATGATGAAAGATTTTTTAAGTTGTAGCTGACACTGATGGGGAATATTGCCGGTTGCAGGCCGGAATCCTGATTACTGGTGGCAGGACTTTATAAAAGGCAGAGAGAAAATACAAATGTAGTAAGGTTAATACCTTACATTCCGAACCCTTAAGAAAAAATCAATTAATTGTTTTGCCAAAAATTATTAATAAACATATAGAGTATAGCTAAATACCATATAATAGTATATTTAATAACATTTGGTAAATATATAAACTAATTACTTGGAAAATAGGGTTACTTAAATCAACCCCACATTTTTTGATAAATGGAGATAATTGCCTTTTAATTTTTTGATACAGTTCTTTATTACTACAACTTATTTTTTTAAAGAAGATCAGATATATCTAAACCCATATATCTTAAAAGTGTTGTGGCCCTGAGTTTTTGTTTTGGATTCATAACATGAATATGATAATCACCATCCTTTTGTTTTTCTATTGAGAGGGCACCCATTGCATACTGGAAAAGTCCCATGGTAACAGTCTTTAAAGCGATTCCTGAATAACCTATTTTGGGATGTTCACCACTTTCTTTAAAGCCTTCTCTTAGTTTATATAACATTAAGGCTCGAATCATTAATGAGACACCAATTAACATCATCATGGCCTCAATACGTTCTTCTTTTTCTAAAAAGACAGTAGAAGTTAAGGCTGGAGATTTCATTATCTTAAAATTTAACTCAACAACTATTTGTCCTTTGTATATCTTTAAAATTCTTGTCGCTGTAGCTATAGACTCAGGCACATTAGAAATCAGTACAAAACTTTCTGCTTTATGACGTAGAAGTCTGTAGGCTTTTCTATCAACTCTATCTATTTTAATATTCAGAGCCCATTCGATGATTACAGTTGGTGGTTTAGGGTTTTTGCCGGGATTACCACGGGGTCTTTTTTCTGTTCTAATCTCCTGTAAATCCAGGGAGAAAATATATGGTGCTTTCTTATATTTTTTCCAAAAACCTTCCCAACTGGCCATAGCGTCTTTTTTACAGGCAAAACGCTCCTTGTTAAGATCTTTAATTGCTTTTTCTATCTGTGACTTTTTCTTTCTCTGAGATGCTTTAAATGACGCTAAACTGGCACTGCTTTGAACTACAACTAATCTTGTTTGTTGACCATATACTTCTTCTGTAAAATCCTGTATTTTATAGGAACATGCTTTTTTGGTGTCGTTTAATTTGCCAACATTATACCAGTTGTTTTCCTGAAAGGCTTTTTCCCGTATTCTTGATTCTAATTTGCTATCAAATCTTGCCGGTACTCTTGATATGAATAAAATACCATCATCTTCGTCATTCATCTTTAAAAATAAATTCTGTGTCATCAATTTACAGTCTGCTACATAAATGGCATCACCGATCATGGTAAATTTTTGTTGTAACTCTTTAATGAGCTCTAAGGCTTCCTTATTCCAGGTTACATCAGAAGTGTTTCCATCTAAAGAATTGCAGCTGACCATAATACCTGCTTCATTAGATATTTGTCCTATTTTCATCTGTTTACAACCAGGCCGATGATCCTTGTTATGCCCACGAACAATATTGATATTGTCTTGGTTTGAAGATGAAGGATCCTTTTCATAATCTCCATAAAAAGAAATACTGGTGGTATCAGAATGTAGACGATTAATTTCAATTTCATATTTTTTAAATACTGTTAAGCTGAGTGTGTGAAATAATTTACCGGCATTGGCTGCATGAACTCTATCTAGAGCTTTACCAATAGCTGAATCAGTAATCATTTTGGGAGTGATACCTTTTCCAAAAAGATGTTCAGTATCTATCTCATTAAAAGCCTGACCTATTTGATATAAAGGGGTGCGAACATTGGTAAATGTATTTAATACAACAGCTTTTAATAAAACACCCGGGGATACTTGCCATTGTTTTTCATCCCAGACAACCGCATCATTAATAATTTCAACAAAATTAATTTTATCCATAAAAGCATTTGCTGAAGCCATAAATCCTGGTAATATTACCTTGGTTCTTTCTTCTACAAATTTATAGTTGGACTTTGCCATAATGGAATCTCTCCTTTTAACATAGATTTGATTCCATTATAAAACAATGTGAAGGGAATGTCCAGCAAATTGCCATATATTTCCATTTAGAGAAAATGATAAATAATACTATTTTTTACAAGGGTTCGGAATGTAAGATAGTAACAGGAATAATATATTTATAATATTATATATAAAAACTATATTCTGCAGGTGTGATTACAGTGAAAAAAATAACAATTATTGGGTTAATTTGTTTAATTATACTGAATATTTATAATCTTATATTACTGGAGCAAACCAGTCTGGCATATTTTAATTTAAAAGATATGTACCAGGCACTGGATTATTATGATGCATATTATTTACAGGGGGGCTGGCCTAAAATATCTGTAAATCCTGCTCTTAAGAAAGGTGATTATGATTGGCGGGTAACTGGCTTAAGGCAGAGACTAAAAATTACTGGTGAACTACCAGCCACTGAACCAGATGATTCTTTATACTTTGATCAGCCACTGGAGCAGGCCATTAAAGAGTTTCAGGAATCTCATGGGTTAATTGAAGATGGGATTGCGGGTGAAGAAACTATAAAAGAAATGAATATTAGTGTTAAAGAAAGAATAAAACAGATTCAAAATAATCTCAGGATAATGGAGAAATACAGGCAACCTGGTTCTAATTATATTATAGTAAACATCCCGGATTTTAAAATGAAATTAATAAGAAATAATAAGATAACGATGGAGATGAAGGTGATAGTAGGTAGAAAAGAAAAAGAGCCTCCGG
>CAZSTU010000304.1:0-3162 GCA_964609745.1 uncultured Halanaerobiaceae bacterium | reverse complement strand
AATAATAGTCAAATCAAACTGTGGGTACTCTTCTTTAATCTGTTCTTTGGCCAGTACTGCAGATTGAAAGGTTCCTGATAATTCAGAAGAAAAAGCCAGATATATTACCGTTTCTTTCTTTTTAGCATACTCTTCAAATTTTACCAAAAAATCATTTACAGTAACCTGTGAAGTTTTGTAAACCTTTTCTTTTTTCATATTTTTATAAAGTTCTTCGGGACTAATCTCTATCCTGTCTTTAAAAGCATGGTCACCGTGATGAACATACAGGGGGAAAACATCAATATCATATTTCTCAATAATACTATCGGGAAGATCTGCTGCACTATCTGCTATAAAACGATAATCCATTATAAAACCTCCACTTCTTTTATCTTTCTACCAGAGCCTTTTCTATCTTATTCATAATACTTTCATCAATATTTCTAAAACATTCATGCTAGAGATCTCTGTGGTCTTCTAAAAATCATATAACAGCATCTTCAACATCTTCAAGTGAGATATCATCATATTCTTCCATATAACTTAAAATTTTATTATCTAACTACATACTTTTCCCTGTTTGCCAAAAAAGGTCAAAACCTGTGGAGCAGTATTAACTATCTTCTTATTAATACTTTTTTATAATTATACAACACAATTACTTAAAGTTCCAATCCCTTCAATTTTTATTTCGACTTTATCTCCTGTTCGCAAAAATACAGGATTTTTTCTGGCAAAGCCTACTCCTTCCGGGGTGCCCGTCATAATAACCGTACCCGGTAGTAGAGTCATGTTCTTTGATAAATAACTCACCACTTCCCTCACATTAAAAATCATATCCGCGGTATTTGATTCCTGCATTACTACTCCATTAAGCACCGAACTAATTTGACAATTGTCCGGTTCCAAATCAGTTTCAATCCAGGGTCCTAGAGGACAAAATGTATCAAAAGATTTGGCTCTGGCCCATTGTTTGTCCAGCTTTTTTTGACAATCCCGGGCAGATACATCATTTCCACATGTATAGCCAAAAACATAATCCAGAGCCTCTTTTTTGCTGACATTTTTAGCCTTTTTCCCAATCACTACTGCCAATTCTGCCTCATAATCAACTTCATCAGGAGCTATCTCTGGTAACTTTATTTTAGATTCTGGGCCAGTTAAACTTGTAGTTGCTTTTAGAAAAACCACCGGTTTTTTCGGTATATCTGACCCACTTTCTTCAGCATGTTTTCTGTAATTTAAGCCTATAGCAATAATATTGGGGGGGCTCACCGGTGGCAGTAATTCTACTTCTTCAAATTCAGCCACTACCCGGCCATAATTCAAATTTAAAAAAGGACTGCCCTTTACTTTTTTAACTTTACTACCTTCCAACAGTCCAAAACTTTTTTCACCTCTATAACTATATCTAATAATCCTCATAATTTTCAGACCTCCCTTATTCAATTATATTATTTAGTATTTATAAGTTTCTTTAAAACTTTCTTATTTCCTTTTTATCTAATACATATGTCTGATTTATTAAAAATAAGTTAATTAAAGGGAGTTTGCCTGAATTTTTGAAATCCTTCTCCCAGAACTTCATGAGAATTATTTAATATAACAAAAGCTTTATCATCTATTTCAAAAATTATTGATTTTAATCGAGAAATTTCAGCTCTGGAGATGGTGATCATCAGTACATTTTTATCCTCTCTGCTGTAAGCACCATAACCTTTAAGACCGGTAACCCCTCTATTCAATTCTTTCATTAATTTTTGGGCTATTTCATCTGATTTATTTGAAACTATAATTGCACATTTAGTATAATTTAAACCTTCCTGAACCACATCAATGACTTTGGACTGAACAAATATAGCTATGATAGCATATAAAGCCAGTTCAGCATTAAATACAATACCTGCTGCTATAATAACCAGGGCATCTACAAAAAACAAACCCTGTCCCATACTAAAACCGGGAAAATAGTGATTTATAATTGCTGCAATTAAATCAGTACCACCTGTAGTTCCCCCCAGTTTAAAGACAAGACCAAGGCCGAGGCCGGCAAAAACTCCTCCATAAATTGTTGCCAGTATTTCATTTTGGGTAATTACCGGATTAAATTTTGATAATGCTTCAATCAAAAAAGATAGAGTAACAATTCCCCAGAGAGTCCTTAATCCAACTTTTTTTCCCAGTATTCTAATTGATATTAAAAATAAAGGTACATTAATCAAAAGTACCACAAGTCCAACTCTTAAATCAAATAAATAATGAAATATAGTGGCAATTCCACTAACTCCACCTGGAGCAATTTTATTGGGGACAAAAAACATTACAAGTCCAAATGCAGTAAATAACGATCCGGCCAAAATTCCAGCATATTTAATTATAGTGTTTTTGATTTGTTTTTTTGCCATATATATTACCTCCCCCCTCTTATTTTATTTTACATTTTCATTATTTTAACACATGAGGGAGATAATTTGAACATTGATTTTAAAACAAATCAAAATTTTTTCTGTTCTTTTTCTTTAATAGCTATAAATGAGGCTATCAGAACAAACAATGCTCCAAACACCTGATTTAAATTAAACTTATCAGCAAAAAGTAATATGGATAAGATCATTCCAACTATTGGCTCCAGCATGCTGAGTGTAGATACTTTAACGGGATTGGTTAGCTTAATACCTCTAAAAAAGGCCAGAAAACTAAACATTGTGACCATAGTTAGTGAAATAGCAGGGGTCCAGGCACTTAAAGCAAAGTTAAAATATAAACTACCGGTTATAAATCCAATACTAAAAAACGAGATAGAAGCAAATAAACTAGCAAAAGCGATAGTCTCTACCAAACTTATTTCATCCAGCAAATAATCTCCATATAGTGTATATAGACCATAAAATAGCGCTGAACCTGCCGAAAACAACACCCCTTTTATACTAATTTCACCAATACTATTTCCAAATACTAAAATTAATCCAAAAGTAGATATTATAATTGAAGCTATCGCTTTCCCTGTTAACTTTTCCCCAATATAAATGTTAAAAAAGCTACAATTATGGGATAGGTATAAAACACAAGAAGAGCAAGAGAGGCAGGAATATAGTTCAAGGCAGAAAAATATAATATATTCTGTGTAGCATAAATTACTCCCCCAAAAATAAATAATTTGATTAATTGAACAAAATTTAC
>CAZSTU010000303.1:0-3163 GCA_964609745.1 uncultured Halanaerobiaceae bacterium | reverse complement strand
TATTTAAGGGTATTATATAATCCTGACGATAATATTAATTTGTTAAGGATAATTAACAAACCTAAAAGAGGTATTGGCAGTGGTACTGTGGGGAAACTTGAAGATTATGCTTCAAAAAATAATATTAGTATTTATGAAGCAGGCTTAAAAGCAGGTATTATAAAAAAATTAACAGGTGTTTATGAAAAAAGAGTAAAGGGTTTTTTTGATTTTATGGAATCATTAAAAGAAGAAATGAATGAATTTGCACTAAGTGATCTTGTAAGAAAAATAATTGAGAATACTGGTTATAAAGAATATTTAAAGAAAAAAGAAGGCAAAAAAGCCCAGCAAAGACTGGAAAATATTGAAGAACTATTTTCAGTTATTGATGATTATGTTAGAAAAGCTGAAGACCCTGATCTGGGTGGTTTTTTAGAAGAAGTTTCTTTATTATCTGATATTGATGACTTTGAAAAAGAAGGTGAAATTGTTACTTTGATGACCCTTCACTCTGCGAAGGGGCTGGAGTTTCCTGTGGTTTTTCTGGCAGGGATGGAAGAAGGTATTTTCCCCCATGCCAATTCTATGGATGAAAAGGACAGTATTGAAGAGGAAAGAAGACTTTGTTATGTGGGGATTACCAGGGCAGAAGATAAGCTTTACCTTTTGAGGGCCAGAAGAAGGATGAGATTTGGAGGAATTGAGGCTAATGCCCCATCACAGTTTTTGGATGAGATACCTGATGATTTATTACAGGAAGACTACAATTTAAATTTTGAAGATAAAAACACGGTGATAAAGGTTGATTTCCAGAAAGGTGAAAAAAAGAAGAAGAGTAAAAAAGATAAGAAAAGCAGAAATTATAACAAATACAAAAGTGGACAAAAAGTCGTACATCCCAGCTGGGGAAAAGGGACAATTATTGAAGTTTATTCAGAAGGGGAAAGTACGGAAATAACTGTTGATTTTGGTGATGGCAAGGTTAAACGTCTTATGGCAAAATATGCTCCAATTCAATTAGTTTAAATATATGGAGGTGGAGTTATGGACCTGAAAGAAGCTGAAAAAAAAATAAAAGATTTACGAGAAAAGATTAGATATCATGAACATCGATATTATGTAATGGATGATCCAGAAATATCTGATGCAGAATTTGATCAACTTATGAATGAATTACTGGAACTTGAAGAAGAATTTCCTCAATTAGTTAGACCTGACTCACCCACACAGCGTGTTGGTGGAGAACCACTAGATTCATTTGAAAAAGTTGAACATAGCTCTGAGATGTTAAGCCTTGGTAATGCTTTTGATGAAGGTGAATTAAGGAACTTTACAGATAGAATATACAGACGTCTGTCTTCTTTAAAAGAAATTGAATTTATAGTTGAACATAAAATTGATGGACTTTCTGCTATATTAAGATATGAAAACGGCAGCTTTGTACTGGGAGCTACAAGAGGAAATGGTAGTATTGGAGAGAATGTAAGCAGTAATTTAAAAACAATACCGGCTATTCCGCTAAAATTATCTCAAGATATTGATATTGAAATAAGGGGAGAGGTTTTTATAGCCAGAGATGATTTTAGGAAAATGAATCAAAGAAGAATAGAAAATGGCAGAGAACCATTTGCCAATCCCCGTAATGCTGCAGCAGGTTCTGTAAGACAGCTTGATCCCGCTGTGGCTGCTTCACGCCCCCTCTCTTTTCTGCCGTATACAGTAGTTAATTATGGTCAACTGGATTTGAATAATCATTTAGAAGCTTTAGATTTATTGTATGAATTGGGTTTTAAAGTGAACTGGTACAAAAAAGCAAAAAATATTGATGAAGTTATTCAAGTTTGTCATGAATGGGAGGACAAAAGGGAGAAAGTCCCCTATGAAATAGACGGAATGGTTGTCAAAGTCAATGACTATTCTTTGAGGGAAAAACTGGGAAACACTGCCAAAAGTCCCCGCTGGGCAGTAGCTTATAAATTTCCTGCCCAACAGAAGATCACAAAGGTTGAAGATATAGAGATTTCAGTAGGTCGTACTGGAGCTTTAACACCTACAGCTGTACTTGAACCGGTAGAGGTTGATGGATCTACTGTCAGCCGGGCTACACTGCATAATGAGGATGAATTAAGCAAAAAAGATGTACGCATTGGTGATCAAGTCCTTGTGCAGAAAGCAGGAGATATAATTCCGGAGATAGTTAAAGTTATTAAAAATAAACGAAATGGAGAGGAAAAAAGGTTTGAAATGCCGGATAGATGTCCTGTATGTGGGGGTAAAGCAATACGTGAAGAAGGTGAAGCTATCATCCGCTGCACAAATAAAGCCTGTCCTGCTCAAAGGCGTGAAAGTATTTTGCATTTTGTTTCCAGGGATGCTATGAATATTGAAGGTGTCGGACCTTCATTAATTGATCAACTGCTTGAAAATGATTTAATTACAGATTATGCAGATTTATTTTTTCTCAATAAAAAAGATTTACTTCCTCTTGATAGAATAGCAGAAAAATCAGCTGAAAATATAATTAATGCTATTAAAGATAGCAAAGATAGACAATTGTATAGAGTTATCTATGCTATTGGTATCAGACATGTAGGTCAGGGAGCAGCCAGAATATTGTCTGAACATTATAGTTCTATTGAAGAACTTGCTCAGGCAAGGGAAGGAGAACTTGAGCAAATTGATGAGATTGGCCCGAAAATAGCTAAAAGTATTGTTAATTTTTTTGAGGAGGAACACAACCAGGATATTATTAATAAATTGAAAAAAGCTGGTATAAAATTAGAGCAATTTAAAAAAGAAGAAAGAGAAGATATACTGGATGGATTAAGATTTGTTTTTACCGGTGCACTGAAAGATTATACCCGGCAGGAGGCAAGCGAACTTGTAGAAAATGCCGGGGGTAGAGTTACTTCCAGTGTGAGTGGTCAGACTGATTATATAGTTGCAGGCGAAAATCCCGGTTCAAAGTTGCAAAGGGGCCAGAAACTGGGGGTCACTATTCTGGATGAGGAAAAGTTTAAAAAATTAGTATCAGGGGAAGGAGAATTATAATGGTTATAGTATTTCCTTTAATTTCCCTGTGTTTACTTGGTTTGATTTACTTTACAGGTGGAGTTTATTTTCAACCAGCTTTAATTTTGTTTGCAGCTCAGGTGATATTGATTAGTTTAAGCCTTGGATT
>CAZSTU010000302.1:0-3170 GCA_964609745.1 uncultured Halanaerobiaceae bacterium | reverse complement strand
ATTTAAAAAAGCTAGGTTTGGTAGGTGATAAATAGTGAATTATAAGCAATTAAAAGAAGAGATCCTACAGTTAGTACAGGTTATGGAGAGATTAAGAGGACCTAATGGCTGTCCCTGGGATAAAGAACAGGATTATTATTCTTTAAAGCCTTATGTGCTGGAAGAGGCTTATGAAGTTGTAGAAGCTTTACAGAAAAAAGATCTGGTTGGTTTAAAAGAGGAACTAGGAGATTTGTTACTTCAGGTTGTTTTTCAGGCTCAAATTGCACGTGAAAATCAGGAATTTGATTTAGTTGATATTATTAGAGGTATTAGAAAAAAACTCATTCGAAGACACCCCCATGTATTTGGGGATATGGAAATAGATAATGCTGAAGACGTCAAAGTAACCTGGGATAAAATAAAAAAAGAAGAAAAAAATAAAAATAAAATATCTATTCTCGATGATGTAAAAAAAGATCAACCTGCTGCCATCCAGGCCTATAAACTCCAGGAAAAGGCTGCTGGAGTTGGGTTTGATTGGGAAAAGACAGAAGATGTCATAAAAAAAATAGAAGAAGAATTAATGGAAGTAAAGGAAGCAATTAGAGAAAAAGACGACAGTTATGTTGAGGAGGAAATAGGTGATTTGATATTTGCTGTAATTAATTTAGCAAGATTTTATAATGTTAACCCGGAAATGGCCTTACTCAGGACAATAGAAAAATTCAAAAAGCGTTTTGAATATATTGAAAAATCGGTTGAAAAAAATGATACAAGTTTTAAACAATTATCTTTAATGGAACTAGATGAATTCTGGGAAGAATCAAAAAGCAAGGAAAAGGAGGAATAAACTTGTTAAAAAAGCAGTTTTTACTATCTATAATTATTTCAGTAATTTTATTAGGAACATTTGCTGTGAATACTCAGGCTTTGGAAATTGAAGCTCCTTCAGCAATTTTAATGGAAGCAGAAACAGGTCAGGTATTGTATGAAAAAAATCCTGATGAAAAAAGACCGCCGGCCAGTATAACCAAGATTATGACCATGTTGCTTGTAATGGAATATGCAGAAAAGGGAGAAGTTGACTTTGATGAGGAAGTTACTATAAGTGAATATGCTGCTTCTATGGGAGGATCCCAGATTTATTTGGGTGCAAATGATAAATTAACTATAGAAGAATTAATGGAAGCTGTAACTATTGCTTCGGCAAATGATGCCAGTGTTGCCCTGGCAGAAACAATTGGAGGAAGTTATAATAATTTTATAGAGATGATGAATGAAAAAGCCAGTGAACTGGGAATGGATAATACTAAATTTGTTAATTCTACCGGGTTGCCTGCAGCAGATGAAGAGCATTATTCAACAGCTTATGATATTGCTATTATGTCAAGAGAAATTGTGGAATATGAAAAAGTGCTGGAATGGGCTACTATATGGATGGATCACCTTAATCTTGGGGATAGAAAGGCTATGCTCGTTAATACCAATAAATTAATTAATAATTATCCTGATCTGGATGGTTTAAAAACAGGGCACACCCAGTCAGCTGGGTTTTGTCTGGCAGCTACTGCCCGTCGCGATGATATGAGGTTAATTTCAGTTATTTTGGGAGCTGATACAGAAAAGCAAAAAGATGAAGAAACGGCTAAATTACTTAATTATGGATTTAACAGTTTTAATAAGGAAGTAATTATTGAAGAAGGTGAAAAGGTTGATGATATTAATATTCCCAATGGGGAAAAAAGATTTGTTTCCGGTTATATAGATGAGGATTTAAAGGTGGCCCTGCAGAGAGGAGAAGAGGATGAATTAGAAATTGAGACAAAAATAAAAGATGATATATCTGCTCCTATTAGTAAAGGAGATGTTGTGGGTCAAAGAATTGTTAAGCTGGATGGAGAAGAACTTGGTATGGTTAATATTGTAGCAGAGGAAGATGTTAAAAAAGCCAGCATATTTGTGAGATTGTGGAGAAGTTTTGTCAACTGGATCGGTAGTTTTCTCGAAAACAAATAATTGACATTTTAATTTTTGCCTCACCTTTTAGGTGGGGTTTTTTAGTATATTTATAATTTTATTGAATAAACTAATTCTTATGAAAGGAGTGGAAAATGAGGTGACGAAAAAATTTTTAGTACATACTATTTTGATTTTAACAATATTATTGACTGCTTGTGGCCAGCATCAAGCTGATACTCAACAACAAAAAAAATTTGAGTCAGAACCAGAAATTACAGTAGAATTAGCTGATGGAAACAGTGAGAAAATTAGATTAGAAGAGTATGTCGCCGGTGTAGTTGCCGGTGAGATGAAAGCTGATTGGCCAGAAAACGCCTACGCTGCTCAGGCTATACTGGCCCGAACATTTGCACTTAAATATATGGAAGAAAATCAGACCAGGAGTATTAGTAGTAGTTATGCAGAAACACAGCAATATAAACCTGAAAATATTTCTGAAGTTATAAATAATGCAGTGAAAAAAACAAGAGGACAGGTTGTTTTTCATGATGATCAGTATATAAAAGGCTGGTTTCATGCCAGTGCGGGAGGTGAGACCACCACTGCCCGGGTTGGCCTTGCCTATGAAAAGGAAGAACCACCTTATGTAAAAAGTACTGAGTCACCGGATAATGAGGCTCCCGAGGATGTTAAAAATTGGAAAATAGAATTTTCCTTGCAGGAGATAAATGTGGCCCTGGCCGAGGAAGGTCTTAATACCGGTGAAATTAATAATATTAAAATATCTGAAAAAGATAATAGCGGTAGAGCAGTAGATATAGTGATATCTGGTTCAAAAGATGAAGAAAAAATCAAAGCAGCTAATTTTAGAAAAGCACTTGGTTCAAAAAAATTAAAGTCTACAAAAATTAATAAACTGGAAAAAACGAGTAGAGGTTTTTATTTTGAAGGGAATGGCTATGGTCATGGAGTTGGTCTGAGTCAATGGGGTGCTTATGCTCTGGCAAAAGATAAAAAAAGTGTCGAAGAGATTATAAAATATTATTATAAAAATATAGAAATCAAGGAAGTTTATTAAAGAATTCACATATCTCTTGACATAATAATTTATTAATGATAAAGTACTAAATGTCGCGCAAAAAATTATATTAAATGACACAAAAAAAAAAGGAAGAAAAAATCAAAATAATACCCTTGACAAGGGGAGCAAAAGATGATAAAGTACTAAA
>CAZSTU010000301.1:0-3190 GCA_964609745.1 uncultured Halanaerobiaceae bacterium | reverse complement strand
GGCCCATAAAATCTACCTCTACCGCCGAATTGATTGATATTAAATTATCATTCTGACCTATAACCTGCGGGTTATTAGTATATTCCACCGGCAGAGCTTCTATGGTAGGGTTGTCGTCAACAAAATCATATAATTTTTGTGTTCCCATTAAAAAGGTGACTACAATTTTTCCCTGATGGATGGATTTTTTACTGTTATTAATTACACCCTTTTCCACCAGCTCCACTACTCCATCAGTTAGCATTTCAGTATGAATACCCAGATTTTTTTTATCATCCAGAAAGGTAAGTACAGCATCAGGGATAGCTCCTATACCCAGCTGCAGGGTTGATCCATCTTCTATCAGGTTTGCAACATTGGAACCAATTTTCTCTTCCACATCTCCTATCTTTGGGGCAGGAAGTTCAGTAATTTGATAGGAACTTTCCACCACATAATCCAGCTTACTAATATGAACATAAGAGCCGTGAGTACGGGGCATTTTGTCATTTATTTCAGCAATCACAATATCTGCTTCTTCTACTGCTGTTTTAGTATAATCAACAGATACCCCAAAGCTGCAATAACCATGCTGATCAGGATATGACAACTGTACTAAAGCTACATCAACAGGTAAGTAATTCTTTTTAAATAATCTGGGGATTTCAAAAAAATAGGAAGGTGTATAATCAGCTCTTCCTGCTGCTATTGCTTTATAAGTTGTACTACCGGCAAACAAAGCGTTATGACGAAAATGTTCTTCCATCCCCTCATTCGTATATTCCGCATCTCCCATAGGCACCATATGCACGATCTCCACATCTTTAAAATTTTCTTTTTGTTCTACCAGTGAATTAATTAATCTACTTGGTTCAGCACAGGCATGGCCCACAACAACTCTCATGCCTGATTCTATCTTCGTTACTGCACTTTCCGGTGCAGTTAGTTTCTGTTTCATTTCTTTTTTCCAGCCCACAGTTATTTACCTCCTTTTTCATTCTCAGACTTTAAACTATTAATTTCTTGGATTAATTTATCTGTAAGTTCATTATGACTAACATTTTTATCAGCAATTGACTTTCCGGCAACTTTAATCCAGGGTTTATTTTTAATAATACTATCACAGGTAATACAGCCGACTCTACAACCATTTATTAGTAAATATAGGTCTGCTCTTTTTTCAGTCTGTATAAAGTTAATATGATCACAATGTTTTTTAACATTTGCTACCAGGTTTTTTCTGTCTATCTCTGGATTACAGCCACCACAATATTTTACATATATATTAACTGAGATTACACCCCTTTTTTTGTAATATTTTTTGGGCCTGTTTTAGCAAATCCGGTGAAACATGAGATTCTACTTTAACCTTTTCTATTTCTTTAAAACAGTTGAAAATTCTTTTTTTAATAAAGTTCTCTATGGTTTCATTGGCTGCAGGGCAGTGTCGGCATTCACCTTTCAAGTTGAGATACAATTTATCCTGGTCCAGTTCAGATATTTCTATATCTCCCCCATGCTGCTGCAGTACAGGCCTGATATTTTCTTTAATGAATTTTTCGATTTCTTCAATCATGTTTATATCCCCTTACTCTTCAATTTCAGCAATATCTTTAGCCAGTTCTTTTTTCCGGGATAAATTACCCTGTCTCTGAATCATGATTCTTTGAGCCTGTGGTGAACCGGCCCCATGCATTGATTCTGTCCTGTAACCAACTGCAGCCAACCCTAAAGTAATATTTTCAATTAGCCTCAATACCTTCATTCTGGCTTCTGTCGCCACTTCATCTTTGGTCTTCAAATACTTTTTCACATAATCCCCAACTTCCGGATTTTCCAGATCACTTTGCGAAGGCATGGTAACCATCAAGCCACCGGCAATATCTTCAGCCAGCCTTGCCAGCTCATAAGGAAATCTGGTCACATTCTGCTTACAAACATTGGCCAGTAACATATCAATCAAATAGGTACCGGAAGCGGTAGGATATCCCTCACTGGAACAGGCAATTCCTGAAGAATAAAGTGTTTCATTGAGATGAATCATCTCAGTCAGCTTATCTTTAATATGTGTAGCCTTTTCCACACCATTATATTCTGCGGCCAGAGCAGAAGCGCCAATTAATACATCTCCAACACCCACCTTACATCCACCATAACTTTGACGGTGGTAACCTGCAAAACGAACAACCAGTTTTCCTGCATATTTATACTCGCGACACATAAAAACTCTTTCCCAGGGTACAAATACATCATCAAAAACCATCAAGGCCTCATGACCGCCAAATTCTGGATTACCTACATCCATCCTGCCATCTGAAATTTTACGACGGTCACAGGATTGACGGCCATATACATAAAATACTCCTTCTGTATCACTGGGAACAGCAAAAGAAACAGCATAATCTTTATCTTCCTCTTTCATGGCCATAGTGGGCATTACTACTATCTCATGAGAATTAAGTGCTCCTGTTTGATGGACTTTTGCACCTCTAACAACAATTCCATCTTCTCTTTCTTCTACAATATGCAAAAAGAGATCGGGATCAGTCTGCTGATGTGGCCGCTGGCTGCGATCCCCTTTGGGATCAGTCATAGCCCCATCTATTACCAGGTCATTTTTCTGAACATATTTGAGAAAATTAACAAAATTATCATGATAATTTGTAGCAAGGTCTTCATCCATTTCATAAGTTACACTATCCAGGGCATTAACAGCATCCATCCCAACACAGCGTTGAAAGCAGGAAGCAGTCTTCTGTCCCAGCAAACGCAGCATTTTAACTTTTTTCACTAAATCTTCATTATTCTGATGAAGGTGAGTAAAACGGTTAATCTTTTCTCCAGTAAGGGGAGAAGTGGTAGTCATTAAATCTTCATATTCTGCCAGATGAGCCAGTCGATAGGTCTCAGCCACAGAATTCAAAGAAGGTCTAATCACAGGGTGTTCAGTTGGTTCTTTTACCTTTTTTCCCATCAAATACACTTCTAAATCCAATTCCTTTAAACTATCAATATACTCCTGTTTAGTTTTTAAACTCATTTATTACCCTCCTGTTTTTATATTTTTTACACTTATATTATTTTGCAAGATATATTCCAGCAACTAAACTTATATCTTAAACCCTATCAGTTCAGGAATTTCCTAAACTTTATTATTTTTTAAATTAATTATTTTTGTTGCATTTCTGCAATAACAATTTATTTTTTATTG
>CAZSTU010000300.1:0-3226 GCA_964609745.1 uncultured Halanaerobiaceae bacterium | reverse complement strand
GGCAAATTATCTTGTTAAATGGACTCATAATGAACATCCTCAGCCTGAATGTCGCAAAGCTCTGGAAGAAAAGTATATAAAGCCTGTCAAAAGTGACGACCCCTCTCCTAACCCTGTTACTGATGGATATACCATAGGTTGTCATACTTTTTCTACTTCAGATAAAGAGATTAAAAATATTGCCCGGGCAGCAGCAGCACAGGTAAAAAAGAGACCTGACAAAACAACTGCTATACTACTTCCGGTTAATTATGCAGTTGATTTGATGGCAGAAGAATTGGAAAAGAATTATGGTGTTGATTATGAAAAAGTATCAAGCAGGCTTGAAGAAGAACTAAAACCCATTAAAAAAATACGCCATATTTTATATTTTTTGGCAGAACCTCATGATAAAAATTATTTTTTTTCAATCTGTGAGGAAGTATTTCTGGATGAAAGTGACAATCTGGAAGTATATAAAGAATTTTTAAGAGAAGTTACAGAAAAAATTCCCCTGGAAAAATTATTTTTTCCTCTTGAAAACAGTAAAGTTAGCAATTTAAATATTGATTTTGAAAATAAATATTTTAAATGGCTGGCAGATATAATTGAAGAAGTAAAATTATGGCTGGAAGCCGGAGTAAATATTCCACCTGATGAGTTGATATTATTTTTGGCGGAAAAATTGGCCTTTACTGAAGAAGATCTTGCTATTGCTCAAAATATTGCACTACAGATCAGGGGAGAACTTGATTATAATCCACACTGGAAATTACATGATATTGCCGATGAATTTTCCAGGTTACAACCATCTTTTGAGCAATTTGCCCGAAAAATATATGAAAGAAAGGGATTTGAACCAAAGGCTGGAGTTATAACCATTACAACCCTGCATAAAGCAAAGGGTCTGGAGTGGGATACAGTTTTTTTGACCTACTTAACTGATAATTATTTTCCTTCTACTGTAGATGATAATTTTCAGGGTGAACATTATTATCTTCAGGATGAGTATAGTAATCCCTCAGCTCTGGCACGGGCAAGACTTTCCTATATGCTGAATCAGGATAGTGTGGAAGACCCTCAGGAGGAAGCAAGAATGGAAACGATAAGGGAAAGATTAAGGATGCTTTATGTGGGAATTACCAGAGCGGAGCGCAATCTCTTTTTATCATCACATCATAAAATACAGTTTGATACAAATACAAAAGATGTCAATGAAGCCAGGCCATATCAGGCATTAAAGAAATATATAAGAAAAAAGGAGGGACAAAATGCAGGAGAATGATCTTAAAAAAATGTATTTCAGTCAGCTGGCTCTCTCCACTTATCAACAATGTGAATTAAAATTTAAGAAACGTTATCTTGATGGGTTATACTGGCCGGCGGACTGGGGTGAAGACCAGGAACAAAAAGAAATAGTGGAAAAGGGCCGCTTATTTCACAGACTGGCTAGACGATATTATTCTCAGGGGGAAATTATATTTAACACACAAATAGATAAAGATCTAAAAAACTGGATTAAACGCTTAAAAACATTCAGGCCTTTTACTGAAAAAGATTTATTTTATCCCGAACATGTCCTGCGTCTAAATAAAGATAATATAAAGCTTCTTGCTAAATATGATCTTCTTTATATAGATTCCAGATCAGGGAAAATGATTATTTATGACTGGAAAACAAATAAGAAAAGGCTCAAAGCCGAAGAACTAAAAAATAGTATACAGAGCAAAGTATACCTGTATGTTCTGGCAAAAGCAGGAGCACAGTATTCTATTGAAAATCAAATTGCTCCTGAAAATATTAAAATAATTTACTGGAATCCTCGCTATCCACATGACTGGTTTGAATTTTTTTATGATAGAGAATCACTAAAAAGAGATGAAAAAGATATAAGAGAACAAATAAAACTAATACAGAATAAGGATTTTGATAATCTTAAAGAAAAAAGTGAAGACAGAATATGCCGTTATTGTGAGTACCGTCCCATATGTCAGGGCAAGAAAGCGGAAAATATTGAACCTAAAGATGACGAAATCAAACTGGACCCTGTCTGGGAGGAAGTGGAAGAAGTTCAGTTTACTGGAGAGGGGCTTTAAATAATGGAAGTAGTATTTGATAAAATTCAAGAATTACCAAAGTGGCTTATAGAAATTACAGAAGGTAATAAACTACTGGCCGGGTTGATGTGGAAAAGAGGTATACGCAAAAAAGCAGAAGCGCGTCAGTATTTAAGTCCAGAATATTATGAACCTACCGCCCCTTTTGCTATTCCTGGTATGAAAAAAGCAGTAAACATATTAAAAAATGTTATTGAAAATAACGGGAAAATTTGTGTATATGGTGATTATGATGTTGATGGTGTGACGGCCACTGCTATACTTTTGTCTGTATTAAGGGAATTAAATGCCAAAACAATTTACCATATTCCGGACAGGTTTAAGGAAGGTTATGGTCTGGATAAAGATGTAATCATTGAACTGGCAGAACAAGACATTGATTTAATTTTAACCTGTGATTGTGGAATTAGTAATAGTGAAGAAATTAAAATGGCCCAAAATATGGGAATGGAAGTTATAGTAACTGATCATCATGATCTACCGGCAGAACTACCTTCAGCTGAAGCGGTAGTAACAGCCAGACTGCTTTCTGAGGAACATTCAGCTCATTATCTGCCCGGGGCAGGGATTGCATATCTTCTGGCTGCGGCATTACTGCGGACAGAAGGAAGGAGAGATAGTTCCGATAATCTGCTTGATTTGTTATCTTTGGCTCTGGTCGCAGATGTTGTACCTCTCAGGGGAGAGAATAGGTATCTCTTAAAAATGGGGATGGCTCGTCTTAAAAATACAGAAAGGCCGGGCATATTAAGTCTCTTTGCCTGGACAGGTGTTGATAACTCTCTTTTGACTGAGGAGGATATAGCTTTCAGGCTGGCGCCGGTGCTCAATGCAGCAGGCAGAATAGAACATGCTGACCTGGCTTTGAAATTATTAATTTCAAAAAATAAAAAGGAAGCCGACAAAATGGCAGCCAGACTGGTACAGGTTAATGAAAAGAGGAGAAATTTACAGCAAAAAATCATAAAAGAGGCACTGGAAATACAAGATAATAAGGATGAAAATGAAGCAGTAGTTCTTTATAAACCAGACTGGCATGAAGGAATACTTGGAATAGCAGCCGGACGTCTGGCTGAAGAATTTCAAATTCCTGCTCTTTTAATGGGATTGAAAGAAGATGGAAAAACAAT
>CAZSTU010000299.1:0-3233 GCA_964609745.1 uncultured Halanaerobiaceae bacterium | reverse complement strand
CAGAGATATTTAGAGATATTGGTTTGAAAACTCTGCAGGAAATGAGTAAAATGTGTGCTGAGGCAGGAGTGCCAATTATGCTGCACTCCTGTGGCAAAGAGAAGGAACTGGTTAAAATTTGTGCTGAAGAAACTGAAGTAAGTGCCATTAATCCCCTGGAAGAGCCACCTATGGGAGATTGTTATCTGGATGAAATCAAAGAAAAATATGGTGATCAGATTGCCTTAATGGGAAATATTCATACTGTTGAAACTATGTTAAAGGCAAAACCAAAAAAAGTTGAAACTGAAGTTATTAAAGCATTGAAAGATGCAGGTGAAAATGGGGGATTTATACTATCAACTGGTGACCAGTGTCCGAAAGATACTCCAGAAGAAAATCTAAAAAAATTTATTGCAGCAGGTTATAAATATGGGAAATATGATAAAAACGGTAAATTAAAAAAATTAAATTCGTATTAAGGAAAGCATATTTTTTAAAGAAAACATATTTTGCTGCTCTATATTGAGAGGAAAAGAATTTTAATATTAAAAGGAAGGAAGATGTTTATGGAGTTAAAAGCCCGGGAACTTACGGAAGATGGTTTTTCTTCTTATGGATATTTTATTGATAACAGGGGCCAGGAGCCCCTGGAAAAAAATGAACGTTTTACTTTTTGGGGTAAATTAAAAATATTTGCAATGGGTCCCGACATAAGTGCCGGGATTGTAGAGGGTCATAAAGTAGAAAATTTCAAAGTGGAAACAGTGGAAAAGCATAGTAATACTTCAGAATTATTGACAGGATTAAATAAAGATTCAGTTGTCCTGGTCGGATGTTTGGAACCAGAACAAAAGGTAATTGATTATACACCATTTATTATTCGTGAGGGCCAGACTATTGTCTTGAAACCTGGTATCTGGCATAGTCCCCCCCTGCCTCTGGAGAAAAACTGCAGACTACTAGTTTTATATAATGAAGGTACAGCCGGAAATGATGTGGAGGAAAAACAGCTGTCAGAGTATTTTATCAATGTTACTTAACTGGGAGTGAAACTAATGGAAAAAAAGAGACCTAAGATTTTAGTAATTGGAAGTATAAATATGGATCTGGTACTGGAAACACCCCGGTTGCCTGCAGCAGGTGAAACATTAATTGGGGAAAAATATCAGTATGTTTCTGGGGGTAAAGGCAGTAACCAGGCGGTTGCTTCCGCCCGCCTGGGAGCAGAAACAACTTTTATGGGTAAAGTTGGTGATGATAACCATGGCCGCAGATTAATGAAGTCACTGTCCGGGGAAGGAGTAAATATTGATAGTATGAAAATATCTCCGGATAAAAAAACAGGACTGGCAGTTATTATGGTTGATGAAGAAGGGGAAAACAGAATTTTAGTATATCCGGGGGCCAATCTTGATATACAAAAAAATGAATTAAAGAATGTTTTTGATGATTCCTATCAGGCGGTAATTCTGCAGCTTGAAATTGCCAGAGAAATTGTATCTGCCTCCTGCTTGTGGGCCAATGAGCTGGGGATTCCGGTAATTTTGGATGCTGGCCCGGCCCAAAAGTTTGTTTTAGAAATAGATGAGCAGCTAGAAATTTTAAGTCCCAATGAAACTGAAGCTTCATTTTTGACAGGTGTTAAAGTAAAAGATAATGCCAGTGCTAAAAAAGCTGCCCAAATATTAGCTAAAAAAATTCAAACCAGACATATTGTAATTAAAATGGGGGTCAGGGGTGCATTTTTGTATAATGAAAATACCAGCCAGCATTTTCCGGGCCATGAAGTTGATAATGTGGTGGATACCACGGCAGCCGGAGATGCCTTTACTGCAGCCATGACCTATAAATATATTCAAAAGAAAGATATTGCAAAAGCTATTCAATTTGCCAATAAAGCAGGAGCTTTAACAGTCACTAAAATGGGGGCTCATCCCTCTTTACCTGAAATTGAGGAAATTAATAAATTTTAAATCCTTTAAATTTATTGCAGGCCATGACCCTCCTCCAATTTGTTGTACTGCCAGAAGATAGAAAGCATGATTTAGTTTTCTGCAACCTTATTGATTTGGGAAGATTATTTGTAATAACACCAGTATTTGAACTTCGTTATTTCCGTAAATACAAGATATAAAGCACCCTTCTTTAATTAGTAAAGGAGTTAGAAGTGTTTTTTGTTGATATACTTATATAGATACAATATAATAAAAGCAGAGATATTACGATGTTTTTTGGAGGGAATTCAATGAAAAGAATTGCTTTATCTAAAACCAATTTTACGGAAATAATAAAAAATGATTTTATATATGTAGACAAAACTAAATATTTATATGAAATAGTGAATAGTAATGAGCCATATTATTTTCTATCAAGACCACGGAGATTTGGCAAGACTCTGTTTTTAGATACTTTAAAAACATTTTTTGAGGGTAAACGAGAATTATTTAAGGATTTGTATGTATATGATAAAGATTGGGAATGGGAAGAATATCCGGTTATCAGGCTTGATTTCAATAATATTCTTACCGAAAATAAAGAAGTTTTAAAAGATAGTATAAGAAAAAAATTAAATGAGATTGCAAAAATTTATGGTCTTGAAATGGAAACAAATAAAGCGTATTATCAGTTTTCTGATCTGGTAAAAAAACTATTCCATAAATATAATAAGGGTGTAGTAATTCTCATAGATGAATATGATAAACCGATAATATCAAATTTGGGTAAAGATATAGATAATCTGAATGATAAGAAAAGATTAAAGATAGCGAAAGAAAATCAGGAATTTTTAAAGATATTTTACGACAATCTGAAGCCACTTGAATCTTACTTACAGTTAGTATTCATTACAGGTGTATCTAAATTTAGCAAGGTCTCCATATTTTTCACTCTTAATAATCTGATTTAACTGGATATGCATCCCAGATTTTCTACAATCCTGGGTTATACAGAAGAAGAGTTAAGAAATAATTTTAGAGAACATTTTAAGGTATTTGCCAATAAGTTAGAAATTAGTTTAAAAGAATTATATGATAAATTTAAGATGATGTATAATGGATTTAGATTTAGTGATGAAGCGGAGAAAGTTTATAATCCTTATTCAATAGCTAAGGCTCTGGATTACCAGAAGATAGATAATTACTGGTTTGAAAGCGGTACTCCTACTTTTCTAATAGATTTAATTAAAGAACAGAATTTTGATGTTACACGACTTGATAATTTAGAGGTTGGTAGAAACAAATTAAAAGCATATG
>CAZSTU010000298.1:0-3249 GCA_964609745.1 uncultured Halanaerobiaceae bacterium | reverse complement strand
AGCCGAGTTACTTATCGTTATTGCTTATATTATATTGCTTCCACTATTTCTTAAATTTTCTACTTCTTTAATGACTATCAGGGATTTTACGAGTCCTTCAGTAAAGTGGATCCCGCGGGAAATTACCTTAAATAACTATCTTCTGGTATGGGAACATATGGATTTTATTAAAAGATTCTTTAATTCGTCTTTATTAACAATTGTGGTAAGTGTTTTTCAGTTAATATCCTGCACCCTGGTTGGGTACGGTCTAGCTCGCTTTAAATACGAGGGGAGGGGTTTGATCTTTGCCTTAGTAATTTTCACTTTAATAGTTCCTCCCCAGTTAATAGTGACTCCCATGTATTTGAATTTCAGATTTTTTAATCTCTATGGGTTAATTCCCGGGAAAGGATTTAATTTAATTGATACTTACTGGATTTTTATTTTACTTTCAAGCACCGGTATGTATTTAAAAAATGGTTTGTTTATTTATATCATGAGACAATTTTTTAAAGGGATGCCACGGGAACTTGAAGAAGCAGCTTATATAGATGGGGCTGGCTTATTTAAGGCATTTTTTCGGGTAATGTTACCCGGTGCTATTCCAGGATTGTTAGTAGTTTTTCTTTTTTCCTTTGTCTGGCAGTGGAATGATTATTTTTATATAAATATGTTTTTTTCAGGAGGTAATTTTCTTCCTATGGGTCTGGAAATTGTTGCAGATGAGGTTGGTAGTGCCCTTGATACCCAAATGTATAGTTCTCTCTATACAGGCCCCCATATGGCATCTATAATCAATAATACAGCGATGATTATGGTAATATCACCTCTTTTAATATTATACATGTTTATGCAGAGGTATTTTATAGAAAGTATTCAAAGAACAGGGATTGTTGGGTAGTTGGCAGTTAATTATTAAATTTCTCTTATTTTTAATAAACTACATCACAAAAGGGATTCAATTATTAAAAAGAGAAAATAATTTCGGATAACGGAATTTTTTTCAAAAATGATTTTAATAATAAAGAAAAAAAGGAATAAAGACTTTTTATAAAGAATTAGATATATAACAAATATCTTTGTTGAAAAGTAAATAAAAAGAATCCTGTTATTTCCCGTTATACGGAATTTATCTGGTAATTAATCAAGGTGAAACAAAAAAGGGGTTTTAAAAATGGCTAGAGCAGAAAAAAATAAGGTCAAATCTGTAACTAAAATATTTAAGATACTGGAAGAGATGGCCAGATATGATCAAGGTATAAAGTTAACTGAACTTGCTCGCAATTCGGGATTTCCGGCAAGTACTACCCATAGATTTATACTATCTTTGAGAGAAGAGGGATATGTACAGCAAGATCCAGAAACAGGGACATATAGTCTGGGGGTTAAGTTTCTGTCTCTGGCAAGTTCTGTTTTAAATGATCTTGACTTAAGGGAGATAGCCAGATCTTTTTTAAAAAAACTAAGGGATAAGACCGGGGAAACTGCTAACCTTGCTATATTAGAGGATGGAGAGGCCCTTTATATTGAAAAATGTGAAAGCAGGGCCTCAGTTAGAGTCTTTTCCCTTATTGGAAGGAGAGCACCCCTTCATGCTACTGGTGTAGGTAAAATTTTGCTTTCTGATTGGGATAAATCTGATTTGACATCTTTCTTTGAAAAAAGAGAGATGGAACAATTAACATCACAAACTATTACAGATTTAAATTTATTTATAAAGGAATTAGACCAGGTTCGGAAACAGGGATTTGCATTTGATAGGGAAGAATGTGAAATGGGAGCCATGTGTATAGCTGCTCCTGTAAGGAATCATATGGGGAAAATTATTGCCAGTATCAGTGTTTCAGCACCTACAACCAGATTTTCTGATAAAATTAGTAGAGACTGGATTAAGATATTAAAAGTAATAGCTGGAGAGGTTTCTTCTACACTGGGATATGTTGAAAGATAAATAACTTAACTTCCCGTTAAAAAAATCTTAAAGGTAAGGTGTTTTTTAGTTACTTATTAAATTTGGTTTCAGAGTTAAAGATAATTATTGTCAGGAGGTAGAAATAATGCTTAATAAAAAAAGTGAAATTAAAACATTTATTTTAGTTGGAGAAACAAATGTACAGGGCAGAGATGATCCTGTAAGTGTTTTTCAAAAGGTGATGCCAGAGCTAAAAACAGCAGATATATTATTTGGCCATATGGAAGGGCTTTTATACCCATCCACAAGGGAACAGGATTTACCTTATAAGCCTCAGTGGAAACATTCATCTCCAGATATGATAGAAGCATATAAAGAGGCGGGTTTTGATGCTGTAAGTTGTGCCAGTAATGTTTCTTATGGTGAGAAAGCCATCCTTAATACTATTGAAATTTTAAAGGGTTCCGGGATTGAGTTTTGTGGGATAGGTGAAAATCTAAAAGAGGCTAGAAAACCAGCATTAGTTGAAAAAGAGGATTTGACACTGGGTTTTTTAAGTTATACTTCAGTATTCTGGCCGGTAGGATTACAGGCAGGGGAGAATTCACCAGGAGCAGCCACTATAGCTGCGACTACTCAGTATGAACCAAATAGAAGAACTATTGAGATGCCGGGTGTACCGCCTATAGTTAGAACCAACCCCGTTTCGGAGCAATTGTCAGCTATGGAAAAAGATATTAAGAAATTAAAAGAAAAGACAGATATAATTGTATTATCCTGCCACTGGGGTGTATCAAAAAGCGAGGAGATAACAGATTATCAGCAGATAATTGCTCATACGGCTATTGAGGCAGGTGCCGACTTAATTTTGGGCCACCATCCCCATGTGATTCAACCAATAGAAATTTGGAAGGGCTGTCCGATTTTTTATAGTCTGGGGAATTTTGCTTTTGATTGGATTAGAATGCGCCACAGGAATAAGGTTGGACTGATGTTGAAGTGTATGATTAAAGGGAAATCCATATCAAAGGTTTCCTTTGTTCCGGTATATAGAAACAAGGATAATCTGGTTGAGATATTTTCTGCAGAAGAATCTAAGGGCAAAGAAATTGTAAGTAAAGCTATTAATCGATCTCAAACATTTGGAACTAAATTTAATGTTAATGATGAAAAAGTAGATATAATTATTAAAAATTAATTTTAACAGGGGGGAATAGAGTGATTAAGACAACTGATTTATGTGATAAATATCAATCTAAAGTAAAAATATGTAAAACAGATTTTCAGGTTTTCGGTAAGAAGAAGGATTTTTATGGTCCCATAGCAACGGTTAAAGTTAAAGAGGATAATGTATT
>CAZSTU010000297.1:0-3269 GCA_964609745.1 uncultured Halanaerobiaceae bacterium | reverse complement strand
TAAGTTTATTAAGGCAAGTTATAAGTTATTAAATTTGATTACTTTTTTTACTACAGCCGGAGGAAAAGAAGTGAGAGCTACGACAATAAGCAAAGGTACTAAAGCACCGAAAGCAGCCGGAAAAATTCATTCAGACATGGAAAAGGGTTTTATAAAAGCTGAGGTAATTAATTTTCAGACAGTAAATAAGATAGGAACAGTAAGTAGTGCAAGGGAAAAAGGGCTTTTAAGGCTTGAAGGTAAAGATTATGAGGTCCAGGATGGAGATGTAATATACTTTCATTTTAATGTCTAGACTTTGCATTATAAACAGGAGAGTGCTATAATATACAAGGTATTGTTGTAAATCCATGCCCTCGCTCTGAGGGCCGTTTAGACCAGATGGAGGAGGTGAATGAAATGAGAGAATATGAAGCGTCATTTATTTTAAAACCAGATCTGGATGACGAAGGAAAAGAGAAAATAGTTGAAAGAATCAAAAACGTTATAACAGATTATGATGGTGAAATTATTGAGGAAGATGTCTGGGGAGAAAGGTCATTGGCCTATGAAATTGATGATTATCGTTCAGGGTATTATACCATTATAACTTTCCAGACTGAAAATACAGATTTAATTGATGAATTAAAGAGAATTTTCAGGATAATGGAAAATGTAATGAGACATCTTGTTATTAAAAAAGATGACTAGAATACGCCAGGGGTGGTGTTTAATTTGTTAAATAGAATTGTACTGGTTGGCAGGCTTGTTAGAGATCCAGAACTGCGGTATACCAGTAATGGGACCCCTGTCAGTAATTTTACACTGGCAGTTGAGCGTAATTTTAAGAATAAACAGGGTGAAAGAGATGTAGATTATATAGATATAGTAACCTGGCGCAAATTGGCCGAAACATGTGCTCAACATCTGGGGAAAGGTAGAATGGTTGCAGTAGATGGCAGATTACAGATCAGAAAATCTGAAAAAGAGAACAGAACATATGTTAATCCAGAGGTTGTTGCTGAAAATGTTAGATTTTTGGACTGGCCCAAAAATAGCAACAGAACTTCACAGAACAATCAGGAAGATGTTGATTATAATGGAGGATCTGAGGAACTGGAAAGTGACGACGAATTTGATGTACCGTTTTAAAAGGAGGGATAAATATGGCCAGAGGTGGAAACAAATCCTGTTATTTCTGTGGAAATGACAAGGAAATTGATTATAAAGATTATAAGACCTTACAGAGGTATATTACAGATAGAGGCAAAATTGTGCCCAGAAGAATTACTGGAAACTGTGCTAAACATCAACGTAAAATTACTACAGCTATTAAAAGGGCCAGAGAGCTGGCTTTACTGCCATATGTGAAAGAATAACATGGGAATTGGGAGGCCTCACGCCTCCTTTATTTTCCTGGTAGGTGAGGTGTTTTTTTGAAATGACCGAGAAATGGAAAGATACATTAAAAGCAATTACATTTATAATTTTACTGACATTCGTAAATCTATATGTACCTTTTCTCAGTCTGATAGCATTCATAATCTGGCCCATTCCTGTAGTCCTTGTTACCATAAAGCATGGTATGAATCAAGCGGCAATGGTGATTGCAGCAGCTGCTCTTGTAAATGGAGCAGCTTTTAGTCCAATAATGGGTTTATTTACTGTTGTTGGTTTTGGTTTTATAGGGTTTGTGCTGGGCGGTTGTGTTAAAGAGCGCTTTGAACCTCTTAAGACCCTGATATTGACAATTATAGCTGTACTGGCTTCTCAACTTTTAATACTGGGGGTAGCCCATTATTTATTAAATTTTGATTTTTCCGCTGCTTTAAATGAAGTGTTAGAAACTGTAGTGGAAACACCACAAATTGGCGAATTAATGACAGCACAACTTAAGGAAATGATCTGGAAATTATCCCCGGCCATGCTAGTTGTTGCAGCTGCTACAGTAGGAACCTTGAATTATTATATTACTCTTGGTTATCTTAATTATAGAGGATATAAACATCGTATATATCGTCCGGTACGTTACTGGTATTTTCCCCGCTGGTTTGTTTCACTGGGGATCCTGGTAACTTTGCTATTTAATAATACATTATTTTCAAATTTAAATGTATTATTCTTTTTTCTTGCGTTTGTTCAGGGTTTTGGAGTAGGACTTTATTATTTGAATAAAAAGGGGAGTATATTTTTAACCTTTCTATATATAATGCTTGTTTTTACTATTCCCCTTTCTCCGTTTATATTAATTTTACTGGGTTTGTTTGATTTGTGGTTTGATTTTCGTAAAATACAGAGAGATAAGTGAAGGAGGTTTATAGCTAAATGGAGATCATTTTAATTGAAGATGTTGATAATCTCGGGTCTGAAGGGGATATTGTTGAAGTAGCCGATGGGTATGCTCGTAACTACCTTATTCCCCGGCAGATGGCTGTAAGGGCCACTGAAGGCAGGAAAAAGCAAATAAAACAGCAGTTAAAGAAAAAGCACAAAAAAGAAAAGAAAAATGTTAAGGAAGCTGAAAAAATTGCAGAAAAACTGGAAGATAAAAAGTTTACATTTCCGGTTAAAGCCGGAGAACAGGGTAGGCTCTTTGGTTCTGTAACTACCATGGATATTGAAGAAAAAGTAAATGAAGCTGGATTTGATATAGACAAAAAAGATATTGAGCTTGATGATAATATCAAAGAACTGGGTATCCATAAAGTGCCTGTAAAGATATATAAAGATGTTTCAGCTGATTTAAAAATAGAAGTTGTTGAAGCTGAAGAAGAATAAAAATCCACCCCCCTTGACCGGGGGGGTTTTTTATATTATAATGTGACTATATCGTCATATGACTAAAAAGTCATCTTGTGTCATATGGCAAGTAAATATTTTTATTTCCCGGTAAATATGACAATATATTTCCCGGGAAATAAAATGAGGGGAGGGAAATATTATACCAAGTAATACCTTTTTTAACTTACCGGAGGAGAAAAAGAGGCGTATTATTGATGCAGCTTTAGATGAGTTTGCAGATCATTCGTATTACAAAGCAAATATTAGCAGAATTGTAAAAAAGGCTGATATTGCTAAAGGTAGTTTTTATCAATACTTTACTGATAAAAAAGATTTATTTATATATATAATTGAAATCATGGGTGAGAAAAAGCTAAAATATCTGAAGAAGATTATAACGAGAAAAGAAGAAATGAATTTTTTTGAGTATTTAAAAGAACTTTATCGAGCCGGACTTAGATTTGCGAAAGAAAACCCCCGTCTGGATCGTATAGGACATAAATTATTTA
>CAZSTU010000296.1:0-3290 GCA_964609745.1 uncultured Halanaerobiaceae bacterium | reverse complement strand
TATATCAGGATGATATTAAGATAAGATATTCATTCTTTTCTGGAGAAGATGCTGATTACCGTGCAATGGCCAGACACTATAGAGAATATTTATTTGATACTAATGATCAATTACAAAAAACTGATTCTAAAGAAAATATCCCTTTTTATCTGGAATTGATTGGGGCAATTTCTACTCAGAAGCCAGTCCTTGGTGTTCCCATGGAGACAAGTTTACCTGTTACAAACTATTCTGAGGCTAAAAAGATTATTGAAACTTTAAAAGAAGATGATATAAATAATTTAAAATTAAAATATAGTGGATGGATGAAGGGAGGACTAAACCATTCTTTTCCTGATACAATAAATTTTGAGCAGAAGGTTGGTTCTGAAAGTGAATTTAATAATTTTAAAAATTATCTATCTGAAAATGAGATAAATTTTTATCCGGAGGTTAATTTATCAACTGTCAAAGATCCCGGATTTTTTAGTTCCTTTAAACCAGAGGAGGATGCTTCTTTTAAACTTGATCATAATCCTGCAGAAATCTTTGAATATAATTATGTAACTTTTCAACAACAGGAAGATGAATTTAGTTATATACTTTCACCTTCAAGGCTTGATTCTGTTTTTAACAGTTTCCAAAAAGATCTAACTGAATATGGTGTAGATAACATTGCTTTTAGAAATCTGGGTAATCTGTTAAATTCAGATTTGAATGAGGATAGAGTTATTGATAGACAATCTGCTCAGAATATAATTTCAAAACAATTAGAACAGGACCAACAGGAGAATAATTTTATAGTTAATGAAGGTTTTATCTATACAGTACCTTTTGCAGATAGTGTCTTAAACTCCCCTTTAACAGATGGTGGTGTAAATTTAATTGATCATCGTATTACTTTCTATCAGATGGGTTTAAATGGCTATGTTGAATACACCGGTCCTCCCATTAATTTTAATTTTGATAAAGATACTTTGTTAAGGCATATTGAAGCAGGAGCTTATCCCTATTTTAAATGGTTTTTTAGAGAGGGAAGTTTAACTAAAAACACAGGTTTTAATAATTTATATTCTGGCCATTATCATAACTGGCTCGGTGAAGCCAGGGATTATTATCAAACATTAAATGAGGTATATAAAGGTTTGAATAATGAAGAAATAGTTGAACATGAATTGATCGAGCCCGAAGTCAGGAAAACTACTTATAGTAACGGGGATTCAATTATTGTTAATTATAGAGATGAACCTTTTGAATACCAGGGTCATCAAATAGAAACTAAAAGTTTCAAAAGAATTAATTAAGTTTGAAGGAGGAATATTTATGGAAACTAAAGTCTGGAAGAAATTTAGAAAAAAATTTACCATAGATAATTTTAAAAATATCTTTCATTTAGATGTTAAAGATAAATTAAATTTATATGGTTATATTTTTGTAACACCTTTTATACTTGGATTATTATTTTTCTTTATACGCCCTGTAGTTCAGTCTATTTCATTAAGTTTAAGTGAATTAAGTATTACTTCCTCTGGTTTTGAACTTGATTTTATAGGTCTAGATAATTTTGAATATGCCTTTTTTGTTGACCCTGATTTTGTGAGAACTTTTGTTGAAACTTTAATAGTTACTTTGATTGATGTACCTGCTATATTAATTTTGAGTTTTTTTATAGCTGTTCTCTTAAATCAAAAATTTCGGGGTAGACTACTGGCCAGAATTGTCTTTTTTCTACCTGTAATATTAAGTGCTGAAATTATTTCTATTGTGGAAGATATGGATATAATAACTGAGGCTAGAGGTTTAACTGATTTGTCAGGATTGTTTACCAGTGAGGCTATGCGAAGACTATTATTACAATTACAGTTACCGGAAGGATTATTAAATTATGTAATAAATGCAGTAACCCGTCTACCAATTTTAATTAATAATGCTGCAATTCCTATTTTGATTTTTCTGGCAGGTTTGCAATCTATCCCCAATACATATTATGAAGTAGCAAAAATTGATGGTGGAGGGGCCTGGGAGAATTTTTGGAAAATCACTTTTCCTTTAATGACTCCGCTTTTTTTGACTAATACGGTCTATATTATTATTGATTCATTTACAGGAGAACAAAATGAATTAATGAGTTTAATTGAAAATACTGCCTGGGGCAGAGGTATATATGGAGTGAGTGTCGCTATGTCCTGGACGTATTTTATTGTTATTGCCATTTTATTAATGATAGTGGCCAGGATTGTTTCTGGAAGGGTTCATTATTTGAAATAATAAATGGAGGGTTGTTGATGAAAGCAAAAAAGATTTTAATTGTTTTTCTGAGAACTATTTTAATATGTGGTCTTGGTTTCATGATAATTTATCCAGTTTTAATTAAAATATCAGCTTCTTTAATGACAGAAGCTGATGTTCTTGATGTATCTGTGGGCTGGATTCCTAAAAGGCCTACTCTGCAAAATTATGTCAGGGCTTTCCAGATAATGAATTATCCTCAGGCTTTTTTAAATTCTTTTTCTCTTGTTTTTTTAGTTAGTTTTTTGCAACTCATATCATGTACACTTGTTGGTTATGGTTTTGCCCGTTTTGATTTTTTAGGAAATAAATTTTTGTTTGCCTTTGTAATACTAACTTTAATTATTCCCCCCCAGATGATCATGGTACCTTTGTATTTGAATTTTCGTTTCTTCAATATTTTTGGATTACTTGGAGAAAAGGGCATAAATTTACTGGGTAGCTGGTGGCCTTTTGTATTAACATCATTAACGGCTATGGGTATGAGAAATGGTTTATTTATATATATTGCTCGACAATTTTTTAAAGGTATGCCTTTTGCTCTTGAAGAGGCAGCTTATGTGGATGGGGCAGGACCTATAAAAACATTTTATAAAATAATGCTTCCAGGAGCAATTCCGATAATTTTAATTATCTTCCTCTTTTCTTTTGTCTGGCAGTGGAATGACTTATTTTATACCAATTTGTTCATGAGAGGGGGAGCTCTCTTACATGGCGAGACTGAAGGTTTACTGGCTTATAATTTGTATAGCTTAGAAAGAGGTCTGGAACAATTTGTTAGAGATAATTACCAGATATCTTTGGAAGATGAATATTTTGCTGTAGTAAATAATGCTGCTATGTTATTATTTATTGGTCCCCTTTTAATTATGTTCGCTTTCTTGCAGAGATATTTTATAGAAAGTATTGAAAGGACAGGTATTGTTGGTTAATAATTCGAGTTTTAACTTTGTTTGCAAAATGTAATAAGGAGCATTCCTGTTAGGCAGTTAGATACAATTTGATAAAGAAATACCTCCTTG
>CAZSTU010000295.1:0-3300 GCA_964609745.1 uncultured Halanaerobiaceae bacterium | reverse complement strand
CCTACATCTTCAGTTATTTCTATTCCATCTTTATCCTGAAAAAACAGGCACAAATCTTTATGTGTGGGATAAGTCTTTGAACTCAAAGTTAAAAATGGGAAAAGCTGTTTCAATTTATCATTGTATTTTTCCATTTCCGGAAGGTATTTTTGATAATAATCATTTACTATATATTTAACTGCTTCACATTTATTAACCATTTCCTCAGGATATATCAACTCATAATCACTATTATTTAAAAATAAAGTGGCAAAACGATTTAAACCTGTTTTATCCGGTTTGGTAAATGATTTTAAAGGACAGAGTACTTTATCAAGTAGTTTATCGGTTAAATCTATTTTTTTGGAAAGCTTAAAATATAGAAGTACAGATCTATAACCTTTGAAAATCCTGTCGGTACCAACCTGACCTCTTATCCGGCGACTGGCTGCTGAATATTCCCGATAATATATCCTCTTTTTCCGCTCATAAATAAAGTCCAGATAATCCTCATACCACTTTTTATCTTGCAAAATTATAACCTCCTCTGTTATCTTTCATTTTCATTATAACAGAAGGGGGTGACATCATTGTGTCAGTGAACAAAAGTTTTTTACATCAAATATTCGATTCTCAGCAAAATGTCCTGTTACTTCACATCCTCTCCAAATTGTATCTATAGACTATTAGGAGCCAGGATATATAAAAAATTAATATCCAACATTGATATCAGTCAACTTTATGCCTCACTATCTGCAGATAAAATTCCAGAGCCTTTTTCATATCTATTTTTAATTAAATTCTTAAAGTAATAAAATCTTTTCATTATAACTTTTTATAGGTAAACCATTATCCTCCTCTGTCATTTCAAGGGGTGCATGAATAAAAGAATTCCCCCAGAGAAAACGGTCAATTAATCTTCCGTTAAAACCACTTTCCACTGCGAAAAATAAATTTTGCTGCACCTGATTCCACATTCCCGATATCTGTCGGGCAGGATTTTCTTCTCCCACAAATCCCACCGGAGAAAGTATCAGTTCAGCCCCCCTTTCTGTTTTATTTTTTTTGCAAAATTTGAGTCTTTTTATTTGCCTTTTGAAGTTTTTTAAAAAAATTGTCCATATTTCCTCCTCTCTTCTAATATTTATTTTTCAAGCCCCTCTGTTCTTTCATCTTCAACTTTTAACATAAAATACAGGGCCAGTATAAAAGCACCAACTGCATTAACAAACAACATAATGTATCCCAGATTCTCTATGATAAATCCCACAAAAATTGGCGATAAAATTGCCGGTATAGTTGTAAAAAAGTAATATAGACCTGTATAGGCTCCAATTTTTTCACCCGCTTCATCAACTACCATGGGATAAGAATTAATATTAATTAAGGCCCAAAAAATACCCCCAACCCCCAGAGCTATTCTTAAAAATAGTAAATTACGCAAAAATAATACTGTACTAAAAACAATTATTAAACCTGTAATACCCGAGATAATTGTTTTCTTTCTACCAATTCTTGCTGACAGAAAGCCACTTGGCAGTGAAAAAATAACAAATGAAAGTGAGAAAAAAGTCAATGACATGGCTGCAGCACTTTCTTTAATCATTAAAAATTCACGCCCATAAAGGGTAAAAAAAGTTTCAACACCAGAAAACCCAAAAAACCAGAAAAAAATCGCCATTAAAACATATAAAACTTTTTTATCCGTAGCAGTAAATACGTTTTTAATTACTGCTGTAATCCGAATTCTATGTTTGCTCTTAGGCACCGGTGGCTCTTTGATCTTTAGTAAAAACAAAATTAAAATTACTATCATTATTATTGCAAATAATACAAAAGGTATCAAAGGATTAATATCATATAAATAGGATCCCAGCAGATAGGTTAAAACCGCACCCGCTCCTCCCATTAAGTTAATTACACCATTTGCTTTACTACGAAAACGGGGAGGGGTCAGATCAGGCATTAGGGCAATTGTTGGTGACCTAAAAACACTCATGGAAAAATTCATTATTATTATAAAAAAAAGCAGTAGCCAAATATTATTTGCCAGTGGTATAAGTGCAAAAAATAAAGCTGCTATGGGCACTCCAATTAATAAAAATGGCATCCTGTGTCCAAACCTGGAATCTGTGTTATCACTTAATGCACCAAAATAAGGTTGAAGGGTAATAGCGGCGATATTATCGAATGTCATTATAAGACCTATTAATGTCTCCCCTGCAATAAATCTTTTTAAAAATATGGGAACAAAAGAATTATATAAACTCCAGGTCGCAGTTATTATAAAAAATCCCAGTCCCAGAAATACTGCCTTTTTATAAGAAATATTTTCACTACTTTCACGCAACAGAGTAGAAATATATGGCATTTATTTCTCTCCCTTCTCTAATAATGCCACTGCTTTTTCTAAAAAATCAGTAATAACAGCATCTCACATTACCTCTATTATCCTTTGTCATAACACATTATAGTAAAACTGCTTTAAAGATCTGCCATATACAGCAGCACCTTTATATTATAGTTAGAGATATAAATATAATATCCTTTTACCTTCAGCATAAAAATAACCCCGGGCCATAATTATTCCCACTTAAAACTTTTTTAATAATACTTCTGTCCAGTTATTCATCATCTTCAACAGCTATCCAGATACATTATACCCCCCCTGTTAATTTAATTTTAATTATAACAGAAGGGGGTATCATCAAAGTGTCAGTGATAAAAGATTTTTTCTAACAAATATTCGATTTTCAGCAAGATATACAGTTACTTAATATTTTCTACAAATTGTATCTTTAGACCATTGGGATCCAGGACATAGAAAAACTTAATATGTGGGTTTGGTTCAAAAGGGCCACTGTGAACAGCAATACCCCTCTCCTGAACAAAATCCATCATTTTTTCAACAGAATCAACTTCAAATCCTAAAGAAATATCTTTTCCCATATTTATTTCCTGAATATCTTCATCATCAACCAGCTCGACCTTTGTCTCACCATCACCTAAAAAAGCAATTTCTCTCCCTTTGCCAGCATTGAATTTTCTGACAACTTCAAGCCCTACTATCTGCTGATAGAATTCCAGTGACTCTTTCATATCCTTAACATGTATTGTTGTCCAGCAAAAATTCATAATTATTCTCCTTTCTAATTATTTTATTTAATATCATATGAAATTAATTTTACTCCCTTTATTTCATAAAGTTTTTAATGTTTTCTTACCGATGAATTTGTTCTTGGCCCTTTTAGCTACCTTCCTGGAATCTCCGATGGCCAGGACTTCAACATCATTGGCCATTCTGGACAGCTTATAAAGAAA
>CAZSTU010000294.1:0-3382 GCA_964609745.1 uncultured Halanaerobiaceae bacterium | reverse complement strand
GAAAGATTGCCTGAAAAATAATAAGTTTTTTTCTGAATTAAATCAAAATGAATTGAAACAGCTGGAAGATATTATTTATACCAGTGATTATAAAAAAGATGAAATTATATTTTTTGAGGGAGAACCTGGAGAAGGTCTGTTTATAGTCGAGTCGGGTAAAGTTAAATTGCTCAAAATGACTGAATCCGGCAGAGAACATATTTTACATATTTTAAAAAAAGGAGATATTTTTTCTGAGGTAGTATTGTTTGACCGGGGAGAGTATCCGGCCACTGCTATAGCTTTAGAAAAATCAACCATAGGAATAATAAAAAGAGAAAAAATTGAAAAACTTATTGAAGAAAATTCTATAATTGGAATTAAATTATTAAGAGTTATGGGAAAAAGATTAAGGAGAGCTCAGGAAAAGATTAGAAACTTGAGTTTGAAAAATACTGCTGGCAGACTGGCAGGAATCATACTTTTTTTAGTTGAAGAACATGGTATTAGACAGGAAGATAGTATAAAAATAGAGCTTTCCATTACTCAGGAAGATTTATCCAATATGATTGGTGCTTCCAGAGAAACTGTTTCCAGAATTTTGTCCAGATTTGAAAAAAAAGGTCTTATCTCTACTTCCCGACAGCAGATAATTGTAAAAAATATTGATAAATTAAATGAAAAAGTATAGGTTTTTAAAGACAGTGTTATATGTGTGATATTTATTACAGAAACAACATTAGATATCCTTTAATATATATTTAGTGGTTGAAAGGAGGATATCGAGATTGGAAAAAAATCATAAAGGTGAATTTATAATTGATGATAAGCTTTCTTTTAGAGAAAAGTTAATGATATTAAATGAAGAGATATGTAAAAAAATTAATAAGAATAATAAATATGTCTCTGAAAATAAAAAAATAATATATTCTTTTTTAAAAAAACATCTCGATATTGCCCTGGAAAGAAATGAAATAAGAAAAATTAATTCCTCTATAGTAGCTAAGTATATTCTGGGTATTTTTAAGAAATTGTCGGAAGAAATGATTAATAATTCTCAGTATTCCTGTCCCGAATTAAAAAAAGAATTAATTAATTTATTATGGATTGGTTTAACTAAGAATAGTTAACAAAAGGGGGGATTAGAAAAAGAAAACATTTAGTTATATTTAATTAGATCATATTAGAATTTGATTTAAAATTTTAATTTTTCATACAATAGTACTAAAATATTCAAGGAGGTAATATCTATGTCAATGTTTTGTTATCAATGTCAGGAAGCAGCTAAGAATGAGGGTTGTACAGTTGCAGGAGTTTGTGGTAAAACTGATGAGGTTGCAAATTTACAGGATTTATTAATTTATCTGTTAAAGGGAATTTCATATTATAGTACCAGAGCCAGAGAAAAGGGGATAACCAGGAAAGAAATTGATAGATTTATTATGGAAAGCCTGTTTGCTACTGTTACTAATGTAAATTTTAGTGGAGATGACTTTTTAGAAAGAATTGATAAAGCTCTTGAATTGAGGAAAAGGATTAAAGATGAGTTAGATGGGTCAGATATAGAAGAAGATATTCCGGAAATGGCTGAATGGACTCCTGAAGATGAAAATGAAATTTATGAAAAATCCAGGGAAATTGGTGTATTAAGTACTGAAAATGTTGATGTTAGATCTTTAAGAGAATTACTTATATATGGATTAAAAGGTCTGGCTGCATATGCTGATCATGCTTCTATACTGGAAAAAGAAGACGAAGATATTTACGCTTTTATGCAGGAGGCACTGGTTGCTACTACTGATGATAATTTGTCTGCTGATGATCTGGTTAATTATGTTATGCAGTGTGGCGAATATGGAGTGAAAACAATGGCTTTACTGGATGAAGCCAATACTTCTGCTTATGGTAATCCAGAACCTACCGAAATAGAACTGGGGGTTAGAGATAATCCAGGTATTCTTATTAGTGGTCATGATTTAAAAGATTTAGAAGAATTATTAAAACAAACTGAAGGTACAGGAGTAGATGTTTATACCCATGGTGAAATGCTACCTGCTCAGGCATATCCTGCCTTTAAAAAATACGATCATTTTGCCGGAAATTATGGTAATTCCTGGTGGAAACAGAAGGATGAATTTGAAAAGTTTAATGGACCAATATTAATGACTACCAATTGTCTGGTACCTCCTAAAGATTCATATAAAGATAGAGTTTATACTACCGGAGTTGTTGGATTTGAGGGAATATCTCATATTGAAGATAGAAAAGAGGGTGAAACTAAGGATTTTTCCCAAATTATTAAACATGCTCAAAAATGTGATTCTCCTCAACAATTAGAAGAAGGTAAAATAATGGGTGGATTTGCTCATGAGGCAGTATTGGGTGTTGCTGATAAAGTTGTTGAAGCTGTTAAAGCAGGTAAAATAAAACAATTTTTTGTTATGGCTGGCTGTGATGGCAGGCAGAAAAATAGAGAATATTATACTGAGTTTGCAAAAAAACTTCCTGAAGATACAGTGATTTTAACTGCAGGCTGTGCTAAATATCGATATAATAAGCTTGATTTAGGAGATATTGATGGTATTCCCAGGATTCTGGATGCAGGACAATGTAATGATTCTTATTCTCTGGTGGTTATTGCTCAGAAACTTGCAGAAGCATTTGAACTTGATGACATTAATGAACTTCCTGTATCTTACAATATAGCCTGGTATGAGCAAAAAGCCGTACTGGTATTACTTTCCTTACTGTATTTGGGAGTTAAAGATATATAACTGGGTCCAACTTTGCCTGCATTTGTTTCTGAAAATATTTTAAAGGTATTGGTGGATAAATTTAATATTCAACCAAATACTGACGTTGAAGAAGATTTAGAAGCAATGCTTATTTAAATATACAAAATTAATTATTGTATTTGAAAAATACCGCCCTGATCAGGGCGTTATTTAATCTATAGTATTAATTTATAGTATTATATTGCTATAAGCATAGGCAGGGGAGGTAAGAAACGTTTGATTTTTGTACTGGTGATTATTTCATTTTTATATACTTATTTTTTATATACTTATATGGTTAAGTTCCCAAAACAAGTAAGATAAGAATCAGAAATATTATAAATACTAAGTCATTTCCTTTGGGTTTACTTTTTTTAGTTTCAGTTTGTTCAGCCATTATTTTCCCTCCTTTTAAATATTCTTAGTATAATATATGTAATATTTTTTTGTTTTGTGTATGATTTTTTAATTTAACCCTTGACACAAATATATCTTGATGCTATAATATTAGTTGCTGTTTGAGAAATTCTAAAAAATATTATGCGGTGGGTGTAGCTCAGCTGGTAAGAGCACAAGATTGTGGATCTTGGGGCCGTGGGTTCAAGTCCCATCACCCACCCCAATTTTAT
>CAZSTU010000293.1:0-3393 GCA_964609745.1 uncultured Halanaerobiaceae bacterium | reverse complement strand
AAGGACATAAGGCCGACTATACTTTTAGAGACATCGCTGGAAAAAGTGAAAAAATAAAAAAAGCAAAAAAAATAGCAAAAAGAATGGCCGGATCCAGCTCAACAGTACTATTGATTGGAGAAAGTGGTACAGGCAAGGAGTTATTTGCCCAGGCAATACACAATAAATCTGATCGAAAAAATTATCAGTTTGTGGCCATAAACTGCGCAGCACTCCCCGAAAATCTTTTGGAAAGTGAATTGTTTGGATATGTTAAGGGTGCTTTTACAGGAGCCAATAAGGAAGGTAAACCTGGTTTGTTTGAACTGGCTCATAAAGGAACATTATTTCTGGATGAAATAAGTGAAATTCCTCCAAAATTGCAGACCAGATTACTACGGGTAATAGAGGAGAGAGAAGTAATGAGAATCGGGGGAGAAAGAGTAATTAATGTTGATGTTAGACTGATCGCAGCTTCCAATAAAGATTTAAAGAAAATGGTTGAAAAGGGTGATTTTAGAGAGGATTTATATTATCGTTTAAGTGTTTTACCACTAAAGATTCCTTCACTGCGGAAAAGGAAAGAAGATATTATACCTTTAATCAATACCTTAAAAGAAGAACTGGGTGTTGATTTTAAATTATCCTCTGAGGCCCTGGAAGTATTTCTGCAACATAACTGGAAGGGGAATGTTAGAGAATTAAGAAACTATATAGAATATTTTTCTAATCTTGATAAAAATAAAATAAAAACTGAAGACTTTCCTTTTACACTCAGAGAAGAATTTACTCAGGATGTTATTCTTGATAAGAGGGAAAGGGAGTTATATGAGCAATTCAAAAAAAGTGTTAAAAATGACTTAAAATATTATTATTTTATATTAAATGAACTAAAAATTTGTCAGGAAAAAAAGCTTAAAGCTGGACGAAGAAGTTTAGCGAAAAAAGCTAAAGAAAAAGAATATAATTTATCAGAAATGGAAATCAGAAATATACTCAAAGAATTAGAAGACTTTGGATTGGTGAATATAGGTAGGGGCAGACAGGGAAGCAAAATAACAGAATTTGGAAAGAAAGTTTTAGATATTATACAAACGGGTTGAACGGGTAAAATATTTTATACCGTTAAACCCTTTTTAAACAATATTTTTATAAAAAAGTTTAAAACATAATTTTCTTGAGATCAATACCCTGCCAGGCGGGGTATTTTTTTATTTATGAATGATTTTGTATATATAAAAACCTGGCATGGCTGTTGCATTTATTAAATGTGAACTTAATAATAAAGTTATTTGAAATATTAAAATTAAAAATATGGAGGCATAATATGAAACCATTAATTGGAATTACTAATTATTATGTTAGTAATGGGGAAATGGGAGAGTTTAGAGAGAGAACCCGGGGAGTAACAGGTCAGGATATGGCCATGTGTACTATGGACTATCTGAGAGGTGTTCAGGAAGGTGGGGGAATACCATTTGGAATTTCAGTAATCAATAATGATGAGTATATAGAGGATGTAGTAAAAAGATGTGATGGTATTTTATTAAGCGGGGGTCCGGACATCAACCCCGGTGTATATAATGCCAGACCGGAAAGCAGGTGTGGTAAAATAGTTCAAATAAGGGATGAATTTGAAATAAAACTGATTAAAAAGGTTTTAGAATATGACAAACCTTTGCTGGGAATCTGTCGTGGAGCTCAATTGATTAACCTGGTTTATGGTGGAACTTTATATCAGCATATTGATGACCAGCAGGATAACTGGTATAATCACGCCCTGACTCAATTTCCGCGCTGGTATCTGGCCCATGAAGTAGAATTAGTTAAAAACACACATTTATATAATATCTTTAATAAGAAGACATTGAAGACAAACAGTCTTCATCATCAGGCAATAAAGGAGGTGGGAGATGGATTAAAAATAACTGCCCGGACAAATGATGGTATTGTAGAGGGGATAGAGGATGAAGAAAAAGAATTTTTACTCGGGGTTCAGTGGCATCCAGAGATGATGTATTTTAAATATGAGGAACAAAAAGAGATTTTTACTTACTTTATTGAAAATATTAAAGATAGTATTTAATAAAATATAAGGAGGAGAGATTATGGGAGAAGTTGGTCATTTTGGTATTTTATCTATATTACCGGCTGTAATTGCTCTTGGTCTGGCAATATGGTCTAAAAGAGTTATAGAATCACTTTTAGCGGGTATTTTGTCTGCATCATTAATTATTGATACTTATACTGAAGGTTTGGGTCATGCAATTCTTTTTGCTATACCAAATCTCTTTAATAAAATTGTTGGACATGCACCTGATGAGGAAGCAGGTTTAGAGGGTATAGGAATTTTAAGCGGTTCAAGTCTTCCCAAAATTTTCATTGTCGTACTGTTGTTGGGAGCTTTCATTTCTCTATTAGATAAGTCTGGTGGTGCACTAGCCTTTGGGGACTGGTTAACCAGAAAAGTAAAAAATGAAAGAGGAGCACAGAATGCTACTGGAATAATGGGTTGTTTACTTTTTACCAGTGCTTATTTTAGTTCACTGGCTACAGGGACTGTGTTTAGACCTATATTTGATAAATTAAAGTTATCCCGGGAAAAATTGGCTTTTTTACTTGATTCAACTTCTGCTCCAGTAAATACACTTGTTCCGGTTTCCGGGTGGGTAGCATATATGACGGTATTAATGGAAGAAAATATACCTGCTGTTGAAAACGGTATTGTTGGGTTATTTAAGACAATACCCTATAACTTCTATAACATTTTTATGATCATATTTGTATTCCTCATTGCCAATAAAGTTATTAAAGACTTTGGTCCAATGAAAAAAGCAGAGAAGAAGGCTAAAAATGGTGAAGTAGATTACTCAGAGTTTGAAACTGGTTCTACAGGAGATGTAAAAAATGGTAGTGTTTCTGACATGCTATGGCCACTTGGTGTTTCAATTGTAACCTTAGTTGTTCTGGGACTGTGGAATATGACTTTAGCCAGTGTACCATTTTTTAAAGGTTTGGGAATAAGCAGTATACCTTTGGGAAGCAGAGATATTCTTTTATTAAGTTTTTCACTGGGATTAATTGTGGCTTTTATTAAATATGTTTCCAGTGGTTTAATGAAAGCTGATGAATTTCTTGATGAAGCATTAGAAGGAACAAAATCAGCTATAATGGGTGGTATGATAATTATTTTAGCAGTTACCCTCGGTGGGCTTTTACAGACAGCAGCTCCTGAAGGACTAGGAGCAGCTAAATATATAGAAGAATTAGTAGCAGACAATCTAGCTCCATCTATTTTACCGATGACGGTCTTTATAATCGGTGCATTTATGGGTATTTCCTTGGGACCTTCAGTGGTACTAGGTGCCGATATAATACCTATTGGCATTACTATAGTCTGAAATTCAGGTGCTA
>CAZSTU010000292.1:0-3396 GCA_964609745.1 uncultured Halanaerobiaceae bacterium | reverse complement strand
CACGGGCAGGATGATATTGGGGTATATTTAAAGCTTCAAAATTATTATATTCACTTTCCACTTCTGGACCTTCTGCTATTGCAAATCCCATACCAACAAAGATGGCCTTTAATTCATCCATTACCTGTGTTAAGGGATGTTTTCTGCCCATAACTGGTTTTTTCCCCGGTAATGTTACATCAATAGTTTCTTTAACTAACTTTTCCTGACGGGCTTTTTCTACCAATTCTGCACCCTTTTCCTCAATCATCTGATTAATAGTTGTTTTTAATTGATTGGCAGCTTTACCAATAATAGGCCGCTGGTCAGCAGCTATTTTGCCCATCTGTTTTAATACACCGGTAATTTTACCTTTTTTACCAAGATATTCTACTCTCAACTCTTCTAATCTATTCAGATCATTTACTTTTGTAAATAATCGACTGGCCTCATTTTCAATGTTTTTTAATTGTTCTTTTAAATCCATGATAGACACCTCCATTAATTTAACTTATATCTATTTATAATATCCCCTGTAAAAAACAAAAATCCCTCATCCAACAAGGGACGAGAGATCGCGGTACCACCCTAATAGCCTCATCTAAATAAAGGCCACTTATTTATGTTAACGAGACTAGAATTATATCCCGGAAAGGCCTACTTAAATTTCAACCTTCTGCTCCAGAGTGAACTTCATTATCCTATCTTTTAAAACTGCTTCCAGTCAGTGACAGTTTCTCCCTTGAAAAGAATAAGATAATTACTCTCTCTTTCATCACATTTTTTTATATATACTTTTTTCTTTTGTCTGCTTTTTTGGCAAAAAAGCATTGGCGATACGCCAGATAGGCACTAACCGAACCCGTTCCTTCAAAAATACTCCAGAAAAATGTTGCGGTCAATCCCAAAAGGACCACACCCTTTCCAAGAGATATAATATATAACTATAAAAATTATATCATATCAGTTGAGAATTGACAAGTAATTACAGAAGAATATTATTTATCCTGCTTATTTTGTTACTATTTTCTTAAGAATTACTTATTGTTATGAATAAATTTGTTCAGTAAATATATTGTAGTCACACTAAATTTACAGTATCACCTGTTCTTTCCCTGGAGAGCTGAAATCTGATTCTCCAGTTTTCATATATAGAAAAAAAATTATTTTCTGTATTTCTGATTGGCTACCTCATAAAGAACTACACCGGCTGCTATAGCTGCATTTAAGGAGTCAATTTCTCCATATAAGGGAATTTTTATTTTATAATGAGACCTATCCAGTAATTCCTGTCTGGTTCCATTACCTTCATTACCAATGATAATAAAGACAGGCTCTGTATATTTGACTTCATTATAGTATTTGTCTCCACTGATATCGGTACTGACTATTCTGGCATCAGGTACTGAGTCAACAATATCATATAACTCACTTAATTCCAGTCCTGTTAAAATAGGGATATTAAAGATAGCTCCCATAGTTGCTCTGATAACCTTTAAATTATAAATATCTACACAGCCCTTTAAAGCAATAATTCCCTTAACACCGGCTGCCAGAGCTGTTCTGATCAATGTTCCCATATTACCTGGATCCTGTATCCTGTCCAGAATCAGAAAAAAATCACCTGTATTCAAAAAATCATTACTGTTTACAGGTTCTTTTACTACAGCAATTACTCCCTGGGGAGTCTGTGTATCAGAGATTTTTTTAAGTAAATTATAATCTAAAAGAATAAATAGGTTTTCATTTACCATCTTCTGCAACATCTGACCTTCTTTACTTTCAAAAAAACAAGGTGTAACAAAGATTGTCTCCATATCTATTCTGGATTTGACAGCTTCCTCAATAATTCTGTAACCTTCCAGAATAAATTTTCCTTCTTTTTTACGATGACAGGTCTGGTAAAGCTTTTTTAAATACTTAACTTTATCATTTCCTTCACTACTGATTACCTCATACATAATACCAACCACCTCAAACCCTATTAATAAATGCAAAAAAACCCCTGGTATTATTCTTTACCAGGGGTTAATATTATACACCTAATTCCTGTTTGACTACAGATACTAATTCACTGAAACTTTTTTCATCTCTTACAGCCATATCAGCTAACATCTTACGGTCAATATCAATATTAGCCTGCTTTAAACCATTAATAAACTTACTATAAGAAAGTCCGTCTTTTCTGGCTGCAGCATTGATTCTGGTAATCCAGAGTCTTCTAAAATTACGTTTCTTATTACGACGATCTCTATATGCATAAGCAAGGGATTTCATTACTGCTTGATTATCAGGACGGAAAAGCTTACTCTTTGCTCCAAAATATCCTTTTGCCATTTTTAAAACTTTTTTTCTTCTTTTACGGGCTTTTGTACCTCTCTTAATACGCGGCATAGTAACAAACTCCTTTCAACAATTATATTCTATTTTTATTAATAAGGCATCAATTTTTTATATCTTTTCTGATAAGTTTTATCTACCACAGTATCCTGACGTAAATTTCTTTTTCTTTTACCAGACTTTTTGGTCATAATATGTCTATGAAAAGCTTTATTGCGTTTTAACTTACCAGTACCGGCTTTTTTAACTCGTTTAGCAATACCTTTATGTGTCTTAATTTTCGGCATATTTATACCTCCTTATGGTCTATATTGGGGGTTAAGGTCATAAACATATTGCGTCCTTCCATTTTAGGAGAACTTTCTACTTTACCAAGGTCTCCTACACCTTTAATTAGTCTATCCATTAAATCATATCCTAATTCTTTATGCATTAATTCACGACCTCTGAATTTAACTCTAACCTTAACCTTATCCTGGTTTTTTAGGAATCTTTCGGCCATTTTTAATTTAACATTAAAATCATGTTCTTCTATCTTTACTCCTATCTGTACTTCCTTAACATTCATCACATTCTGCTTTTTCTTGGCCGCCTTTTCCTTTTTTGCCTGTTCATATTTGTACTTACCGTAATACATAATTTTGCAGACAGGTGGATTTGCCTGGGGAGCAACCTCTAGCAGGTCATAACCCCTTTCATCAGCAATGTTCTGGGCCTCTCTAGGTGATTTAATTCCTACCTGTTCTCCATCCGGGTCAATTAAACGGACCTTTCCGGCTCTGATCTGATCATTGACCTTTAAATCTTTAACGATTTTTACACACCTCCTGGGTTTTAAATGAAAAAAACAGATGGCCATTGACCACCCGCTTTTGCACAAATAAATAGGACATGATAGCAAAATCATGCAGCACTAACTATTAACCAATAATCCTATTATTGGTGAGAAGCAGGTGCTTCTACTTTGTTGTCTGTTTAAGAGTATAACACAGAAAAGACAGTACTGTCAATAGAAATTTGCTTTTTTCCAATCGGTTTGCTTGAGATGGCTTATGGCTTAAACCAGAAGCAATAAAC
>CAZSTU010000291.1:0-3408 GCA_964609745.1 uncultured Halanaerobiaceae bacterium | reverse complement strand
GCTCAGAGATGAAAGAGTGCTGGACAGTTTGCCAATATTTCTCAATTTTTCCTTTGGATTCGACCGTCAAATACACCCTTAAAGAACGGTAAATTACCTATAGTTAAAATTACACATCCATTTCATCCATTAAGAGGTAAAGAATTTGAGTATATTGATAGGAAATCAACCTGGGGTCAGGATAGAGTATTTTATAAAGACACTGATGGTCAGATCATTCCCATACCGACAAATTGGACAAGCCTTTATGAAGAGGATCCATTTTTAATCCAATCAGCAGGTAGAGCAATATTTGATTTTGAAAGTTTAAAAGAACTTTCTCAATTACTTGCTGAAATAAATAAATCATACCAGAAAGACGAATAAAATGTAAACTAAATTATGTCAAAAGTGTTAACTAAAATATGTCATATGATATTTATGATAAATAGATATACCTACACGAAGTTATAATAAACAAGGTAAAACAAAAAATGTATTGACAAAAAAATAATAATGTGACATAATTAAGTTATCACATAAAACGGAGAGATCTAAAGTGGATAGTAAAAAAAAGATTTTAATAGAAAATGGTGCTTTAAACTCTGAACCAGAGACTGTACAGGATGAATTATTCATGGAAAAAGATTTCTTTGATCCTGAAGATTTAGTACAGGTAAAATACGAAATGTTAAGGAGGGTAAAAAAAGAAGGTCATACAGTGAGCAGGGCTGCAGAAAATTTTGGTTTTTCTCGTCCTGCTTTCTATAAGATTAAAGAACACTTTGAAAAACAGGGGATTGTGGGGCTTTTACCCAGGAAACGAGGAACACAAAAAGCACATAAATTGACTCCTGAAGTAATTGAATATATAAAAAAAATGATTCTCGAGAAAGAAAAAGCTGACTTTAAAGACTTAGCAAAAAAAGTTAAAAACAGATTCAACATTGAGATTCATCCTCGTAGTATAAGAAGAGTTTTAAAAGACCTAAAAAAAAACACCCAAAAAACAGATAAACCCGAAGAATAAACTTATTAAATATTATGAGGAATTAAGGAGTCATGTGTTAGGAGAATCAAAAATATTAACTACTCCAATAGGACTAGCAATTTTTATGAATAAAGGTATGACAGGATGGGTTAAAGCCTGGATTAGAATGGACTATGATGATACCGTAAAGACAAATAAAAGTATGGAGTATAGATCAAAAGAAATACCCGAAATTGTACAAAATGATCTGACTATACTTCTAGCTGATATGGTCTGTCAAATTAAGGAGGTTAATTGTGAGTATATTGGAGAATCAAAAGATTAAACCTACCCATCTTAAACGTCTGGCTTACCTCTATCTCAGGCAGTCTACTATTAAACAGGTCATGGAAAACACAGAGAGCACTAAACGTCAATACGCAGTAAAACAAAAAGCGGTGGTCCTGGGATGGCCTCTGGAACGTGTGAAAATTATAGATAGTGACTTAGGACAATCAGGTGCTTCTTCCGATAGGGCAGGCTTTCAAAAACTGGTTGCAGAAGTTGGTATGGGACATGTGGGAATAGTATTGGGTTTAGAAGTGTCACGTTTAGCCCGAAGTTCAACTGATTGGCATAAATTGTTGGAGATATGTGCTCTAAGTAACACCTTAATCCTGGATGAAGATGGCATCTATGATCCTAAAAGTTTTAATGACCGTCTTTTGTTAGGTTTAAAAGGTACTATGAGTGAAGCAGAACTTCATATCTTACAGGCACGAATGCATGGAGGTTATATAAATAAGGCTAAACGTGGCGAACTAAAGATACCGATTCCTATAGGATTTCTCTATAATGAGGAAGATAAAATAATAATTGATCCTGACCAACAGATACAGAATTCTATTCATTTGCTTTTTCAGACATTTAGACGGACTGGCTCTGCCTGTGGGACAGTTAGATTTTTTAATGATCAGGGATTAAAGTTTCCCCGTCGTTTACACAAAGGTTTTCGCAGAGGTGAATTGATCTGGGGTCAACTTGTTAATAGTAAAACATTACAGATATTACATAATCCCTGTTACGCTGGAGCCTATTGTTTTGGGAAAACAGCCAGGAGTAAGGGATTAAATGGCAAAATGAATTATAAGAATTTAAAGATGGAAGACTGGAAAGTATTTATTAAAGATCATCATCCGGCTTACATAACCTGGGATGACTATGAACAGCATCAGCGAATATTAAAAGAAAATGCTCAGGCCAGGGGATCTGATCACCGCAGGAGTCCTGCCCGCGAGGGTCCCGCTTTAATTCAGGGGATAGTAATTTGTGGAAAATGTGGCAAGAGGATGACGGTTCGATACCATTCCCGTAAGGGAAAATTAGTACCTGATTATTTATGTCAAACTGATGGTATTGAACATAGCAGAGAAAATTGCCAATATATACCGGGAGCAAGTATTGATAAAGCAATTAGTGATTTATTACTAGAAATTGTTGAACCGGCTGCACTGGAAGTTACTGTTGCAGTCCAGAATGAATTATATGCTCGTGAAAAGGAAGTAGAGCAATATTATCAAAAACAACTGGAAAGGGCTAGATATGAGGTGGAATTATCTAAACATCGCTATCTAAAAGTAGATCCAGATAATAGACTTGTTGCAGATGAACTGGAAGCAGATTGGAATAAGAAACTTAGAGAGTTAACACAGTTAAAAGAAAGATTTGAAAAGCAACAACAGGAAGAAAACAAGATTTCAGCAAAAAAAAAAATCAGAAATATTGAATATTGCTGCGGACTTTCCAGCCGTCTGGTCAAATCCTGATGTTTCAAATAAAGACCGTAAGCGGATTGTTCATCTGGTTATTGAAGATGTTACCCTGATTAAAGACAAGGAAATAACAGTTAATATACGCTTTAAAGGAGGTGCTACCAGGTCTATCATTCTACCTAAACCCTTATTTTCCTGGGAGATAACATCAACTGATAAAAAAATAGTTGAAGAAATAGATAAGTTAGTGGAAGATTATACAGATAAGGAAATTGCTAATATCCTCAATAAACAGGGCTTGAGAAGTGGCACCAATAAGGAATTTACAAATCGTATTGTAGGAAATATTCGTAGAAGCTACCAAATTAAAAGTAGATATGAACGATTACGGGAAAAGGGTTTGCTAAGCCGTCAAGAATTGGCAGACAAACTAGGAGTAAGTATAGCAGTTATTTCCGAATGGAGAAATAAAGGATATCTAAAAACGTACAGGTATTGTAGTAATAAACGCCTCTATGAAGAACCTGAACAAGGTTTTCAAAAGAAAATATTTTCATAAAAACAAGAGCCATATGGCCTTTTAATATATTATCTCACAGAGTGTAAAGGAGGTGCAGTATGAAGTATACTTCTTCCCCTCAGGATGGTAAGGTTTGGCATATTTTAAATTAATACCCAGTTTAGCAC
>CAZSTU010000290.1:0-3427 GCA_964609745.1 uncultured Halanaerobiaceae bacterium | reverse complement strand
CTCTAAGACAGAGTAATAATCCAATAATTACTGCTGAACCAATAAATATTCCGTACCATCTAACAGCTAGAGGTCCAATATTATAAGCTATTGGGTCGATAACAATTACCCCCCTGTTAATATATTCAAACAAAAAGCAGGAGATAGAATCTCCTACTGAGTAAATAGATTATTTCACCATTTTTACAATTTTATCAAGTATAATTTCTGCGAGACGGCGCTTTTTCATGACTGGAAGTTTTTCTCTGATATCTCTGGTTATAAGAGTTACTTCATTATTTTCACTGCCAAAACCGATATCTTCTCTGCTTATATCATTTACAATTATCATATCGAGATTTTTTTTCTTTAATTTTTTCTCTGCATTATCGATTAAATTATCGCTCTCTGCTGCAAAACCAACTATAAACTGTTCATCTTTTTTTTGATTACCTATTTCCTGTAAAATATCAGGATTATTTTCTAGATCAATTTTATTTATACTATCATTGTCTTTTTTTATTTTCTGTTTTGAATATTTAGTCGGTCTATAATCAGTTACTGCAGCTGCTTTAATAACTATTTGTTGGTTGTTTATTATATCAAGTACTTCTTTTTGCATCTCCCGGGCTTTATTTACTTCAATAAAATTGGTATTTAGAGGTGGCTTGAGATGTGTTGGACCAGAGATCAAAGTAACATCAGCACCTCTGCGTACAGCCATACGGGCCAGTTCATACCCCATTTTTCCACTAGAATAATTTGTAATAAAACGAACGGGATCAATAGGTTCTCTTGTGGGCCCTGCAGTTACCAGTATTTTTTTGCTGGCAAGATTTTTTTTACTAATCGCAATTTCTATTAATTCTACCAGATTTTGTGGTTCAGGCAATCTACCCTCACCTCTATCACCACAGGCAAGATATCCGCTTTCCGGAGTAATTATTTGATATTCTTTGTCCTGCAAATAATCGATATTTTCTCTGACAATAGGGTTATTGAGCATATTAACATTCATGGCCGGAGCTATCATTTTTGTAGCAGTTGTAGCCATTACAATCGTAGTTAAAAGGTCATCAGCAATACCACCTGCTATTTTGCCAATAAAGTTAGCAGTTGCAGGAGCAATTAAAATCACATCTGCCCATTTAGCTAAAGATACATGTTTAATATCATGATGTTCTGGTGGTGAAAAAAGGTCAATATTTACCGGATTACCTGTTAGAGAGCGAAAAGTGAGTGGTTTAATAAATTCTGCTGCTGATTCTGTCATTACCACTTTTACATTATAATTTCTTTTAGTCAATGTGCTGGCAACTTGAGCCATTTTATAAGCGGCAATTCCACCTGTAATTCCCAGGACAATATTATTTTTCATGATTTTTCCGGCCTCCGTTATTTTAAACTATCTTTGCTATTCTTTTTATAGGTGATTTTGTCAGCTGCAATTTCTTCCAGGCTTTTGGAAACAGGTTTAATTCTTTTATATTCTGAAAGAAGTTCTTTTCCACCGAGATTAAGATGTCTGGCTCTTTTGGCGGCCAGTACAACCAGAGTATAAGGACTATCAGCTTTATCAGATAAACTTTCCGCTGTAGGATATTTCATAAATAATCAACCCCTTCTTTTGGTCTGTTCTTTTTTTATAATATTTTTAATTTCCTTGACTGCATTTTTAACCTTATCATTTACGATCTGATAGTCATATTGATCTATTTCAGCGATCTCCTCTTTTGCATTTTCTAGTCTAATTTTCTTACTTTCTTCATTTTCTGTATTTCTTTTTTTAAGACGATCTTTTAGTTCAGAAAAAGAAGGTGGAACTAAAAAAATGAAAACTGCGTTTGGATACTTTTTTTTGACCTGACGTGCCCCCTGAATATCTATTTCCAGAATTATATCTTTACCTTTTTTTAAAGATTTATCAACATATTTTTTGGGAGTTCCATAAAAATGCTTATGTACTCTGGCACTTTCTAAAAAACCGTCTTTTTCTTTGATATTAAAAAACTCATCTTCAGTTAAAAAGTGATAATCCTCACCATCGACTTCACCTTCTCTGGGTGGTCTGGTTGTGGCTGAAACCGAATATTCAACATCATTAAAATCTTTCAGTAATTCATCCAGCACAGTACCTTTACCTACACCGGAAGGGCCTGATAAAACAAAAAGTATTCCACTTTTCATTTTTATCCCTCCCGATTAGTCTTTATCCTCATCCAGTCGATGAGATACTGTTTCTGGCTGAATAGCAGATAATACAACATGGTCACTGTCAGTAACTATAACAGCACGAGTGCGGCGTCCATATGTAGCATCAATTAACATACCTCTTTCCCTTGCTTCCTGAATTATTCTCTTTATGGGTGCTGATTCTGGGCTTACTACAGCAATTACTCTATTTCCCGCTACAATATTTCCAAATCCTATGTTAATTAAATTTACATTCATGGTTACTCCTCCTATTAAGTACTTTGTATTCAAAATTTATAATTACTTTTAAATTATAATATCACAGTAATTAAAGTTTGACAAGCTTTCTAGTGGATTTGTAATATTTCCAGAATTAAGGTGGGACAGACAGCCAGAAATATAATTATTAACCAATAAGCTCCCGGAAGTGGTGTTGTTGTAAAAAAATGTGATAAAAACGGATGATATATTACTGTTAGCTGTAAAATTGTTGAGAATAAGACAGCAAAAAATAAATATATATTCTTCATTATATTAAATTGACTGAGAGTGAATTCATCAGTTCTGCAACTAAATACATAAATAAGTTGTGAGAATACCAGAGTAGAAAAGGCCAGTGTCCTTGCAGTATTAATGTCTACTCCCATATAATATATGCCAATTAAAAATGCAAAGATAGTACTTACCCCTATTAAAATACCCTGACAGATTATTTTTAGTTTCATACCTTCAAATATTGACTCACGGGGAGAGCGAGGATTTACTTCCATTACTCCTTTGTTTTCATCTTCCATACTCAAAGCCAGAGCTGGAAGACCATCTGTAACCAGATTTACCCAGAGAATATGAATAGGTAGTAATGGTAAAGGTAAACCCAGAGTAATGCCCAAAAAAATAGTCAAAAGTTCACCTGTGTTGCAGGAAAGAAGATATTTAATAAATTTTCTTATATTATTATATATTTTCCTCCCTTCTCTGACCGCACAGACAATGGTTGTAAAATTATCATCAGCAAGAATCAATGAAGCTGTTTCTCTAGTAACATCTGTTCCCTTCTTACCCATAGCAATACCTATGTCAGCCTGTTTTATTGCTGGTGCATCATTAATTCCGTCTCCTGTCATGGCAACTACTTCACCTGACTCCTGAAGTGTTTTAACTATTTTCAATTTATCTGCAGGTTTTATTCTGGCAAATACTCTTCTGTTTTTGATCAGATATTTTTGTTGTTTTTCAGTCTTTTTATTTAATTCAC
>CAZSTU010000289.1:0-3431 GCA_964609745.1 uncultured Halanaerobiaceae bacterium | reverse complement strand
AGGGGATCACCACTGGGCCCAATTACTGTAGTATGAAGGGACTGATACATATTTGATTTTGGCATTGCTATATAATCTTTGAATCTACCAGGTATAGGTTTCCAGATTTCGTGAATTAACCCCAAAACTTCGTAACATTCTCTGACAGATTCCACAATAACTCTAACAGCAGTTAAGTCATATACTTCTGAGAAATCTATTTCTATTCGTTTCATTTTTTGATATATACTGTAAAGATGTTTGGGACGTCCATAAATTTCTGCCTCTATATTTTGTTCTGAAAATTTATCTTTCATGGTATTTATAGCTTTTTGAATTTCATTTTCCCTGGTCTGTCTGCTAGAGGCTACTTTTTGTGAAATTTCATAATAAATTTCTGGTTGTAAATATCTAAAACTCAAATCCTCTAACTCCCACTTTAGACGTGACATTCCCAGCCTGTGAGCCAGAGGTGCGTATATATCTATTGTTTCTTCCGCTTTTTCAATTTGTTTTTTTCTTTTTAAATATTCAAGAGTTCTCATATTATGCAGTCTATCTGCCAGCTTTATCAGTACTACCCTGATATCCTCAGCCATTGCCAGAAACATTTTACGGAGACTTTCTGCCTGTCTTTCTTCTTTTGAACTAAAGGTCATTCTTGTTAGTTTTGTCACACCATCTACAAGCAATGATATTTCATCCCCAAACTCTTCTGTAATATCATCACTTGTTATCTCCGTATCTTCTACCACATCATGTAATAATGCAGCGGCAATAGAAGTTATATCTAATTCCAGTCTGGCAAGTATAATAGCCACTCCCAGGGGGTGTTCTATAAATGGTTCACCTGATACACGGTTTTGCCCGGAATGTAATTTTTTTGCATAATTATATGCCTGATGTATTAAAGATAAATCGGGATCTTCCATGTATTTATTAATTTGAGAAATTAATTCTTCTAATTTCATCTAAAATCCCTTCAGTCTTTCAATAAACTAAATACATTATAGCCATCCAGAAGTTCCCGGCCATTTAGTTTCCCAAGTTCAAGTAAAAAACCAATACCGACTATATTTCCTCCAAGTTCTTCTATTAATTCTATACTGGCCTTTACAGTTCCACCGGTGGCCAGCAGGTCATCAATAAGTAATATCCTATCATCTTTGTTTAGGGCATCACTGTGTAGTTCCAGTTCATTGCTTCCATACTCAAGGTCATAGGAGGTTTTGATTTTATCTGCTGGAAGTTTTCCTGGTTTACGTATTGGAATAAAACCAATATTTAATGCGTAAGCAAGAGGAGTGCCTATGATAAACCCCCTGGCTTCTATACCTACAATATAGTCAATATCCATATTTTCGTATTCTTTTTTCATTTCATCAATTGCATGTTTAAATGCATTTTCATCCTGTAACATTGGTGTAATATCTTTAAAAAGTATACCTTCTTTGGGGAAGTCAGGAATTTCTCTAATATAATTTTTAAGATTCATTTTACTCCTCCTTTAATTGAATTGTAAGTTTATTTATAAATTGAGTAAGATCATCTTTGTAGACAAGTTGACAAAAATTGTTAAAATCATCAATTAAATCAGCATTTTTATTATATCGTATTGATTCTGATAAGTCCAATTTATGTTGGGGTTGGGGAATTAATTCTATTTTGTCACCATGTAATTTTACTAACCCCAGTTCTGAAAAAATTTCCAGACTATTTTTCAAAAAAGATTTCCCACAGGGAAGATCAGTTTTACTGAGTAATTCTTCTATTTCTTTTAGGTTTGTTTGATTTATTGAACTATTAAAGAGTTGAATATAAAATTTTCTCAACAAATTAGCAGTTGGAATTCTTTTTTTGATGTACTTTCTGGACATATAATAATCAGATTTATTAAAAAGTAAATAGATATTAATATGTTTTTCAAAATAATTTATAAAGGTTGTAAGTTTTTTAAAACTATCGGGCAAAGAGATCAGGACTAGATGTTTACTTTTGGGAAATTTTATATCCTTTGTCTTATGGAATATGTTTAATTCGGGTAAACTTTTATTTAAATTATTTGTTTTCTTTAGAAAATATTCATATGCAAAAATTTCTACTTTTTCTTTTTTATCCACAAGTTGTTTTATAAATTTTAATCTATTTTCACTGCTTCTTTTATCAATAAAATTGGCCCATTCAGTCTGATATGATAAAAAATGTTTCCGGTTATATTCTCTGCCCTGTATGTCTTTTAATCTCAATTCGACGTTTTTTCTATTTTTCCATTTGTTTATTGTAATATTGAAGGCAATATCAACTTTTTGATCAATTATTTCGCTTTGTTTTTCGGCCATATTAAAACCTATAGCTTTTTTACCATTATTTAAAATTAATTTTAAGTGATTGTTTTTTTTCCCCACCGGATAACTCTTTGTTATTTCTATATTAGGTAAGCAAAAGACAGGTTTTGGATTTCCTGCACCAAATGGTGCAAGTTTATCTATTTTATAATATAATTCTTTGTTTATTTTTTCCGAAGTAATAACAGTATCTATTTTTAATTTTGGAACATAATCATCCTCATCAAGTATTTCTGTAAGATATTTATTAAATTCCATCTTGAATTTCGTTAAATTATTTTCTTTAATAGTTAATCCTGCAGCCTGGGAATGTCCCCCAAAATTTTCAAGATATTTTGAGACAGAACTGAGTGAGTCATATAAATTTAAATTGCTTATACTTCTGGCTGAACCATGACCAATACCGTCATCATTTACTGCAATAAGAATCGTTGGCCTGTAATATTTTTCAACCAGACGTGAAGCAACAATACCTACAACCCCCTGATGCCAGTTATTAGAGGCAAGTATAATAGCTTTATCATTTTGTAGATCAAGATTATCTTCTATTTTTTCCAGGGCTTCGTTTAATGTTTTTTCTTCTTCCTTCTGCCTTTTTCTATTAATTTTAATTAAATCTTCAGCAATATTATTTAATTTATTATCATTATTTCCAGTAAATAATTGTACTCCTTTATCAGGCTCTGCAAGTCTTCCCGCTGCATTTATTGGTGGTGCTATAATAAATCCTACATGTCCTGCCGTAAACTTATTTTTATTTAACCCAAGTTTTTTGAGTAAAATACGTAAACCTTTAATACCTGTTTTTCTAAGTTTCATTAGGCCTTTTTTAACTAAAATTCTGTTTTCATCTTTAAGGGGAACAATGTCTGCAACTGTACCTATAGCAGCAAGCTCTATGTAATCCAATAATACCCTATCTAAAGATTGATTTTTTATTTTTTTAGAAAGTGCCTGACATAACTTATATACTATACCAACTCCTGCTAATTTATCAAAGGGGTACTGACTATTTTTTGTTTTAGGATTAATTATTGCAAAGGCAGTGGGTAATATTTCCGCGGGTTTATGATGATCTGTAATTATTGTTTTCAAACCCAGTTTTTT
>CAZSTU010000288.1:1631-3439 GCA_964609745.1 uncultured Halanaerobiaceae bacterium | reverse complement strand
GCACTGGGGAGGGGAGCCATTGTTACTGGTAAGTATCTGGATCGAATGATTGATGATACTCTGAGTGGTGGTGAAAGAAAAAGAATAGAACTGGCTTCAATTTTACTTATGGCTCCTGATCTGGTGATACTCGATGAACCGGATTCTGGGGTGGATGTTGTGGCTTTGAATAATATTGAAAAAGTAATAAAAGATTTTAAGGAAAATGAAATTGGTGTTATGCTTATTACCCACTCTGAGGAAATACTGGAACTTGCTGATAGAGCAGCTTTAGTATGTAATGGAGAAATTATCAAAAGAGGAGATCCCACTGAGATTAGTGAATACTTTAAATTCGAGTGTCTTGCCTGTGAAGATGAAGATTATCGCAAGCACCTGGGGGTGAGTCAGGTTGGATGATTATCAAATGATGGTTGATGCCTATAAAGAGGCCGGTGGAGAAGATGTTTTTTCTGATAGTGATGTGGCCCATGTTGTTCTTGAGAGGGATAAGGTACTGGGAACTCATGCAGTTGAAGGCCTGGAAGTAAACGTAAAAAAGCAGAAGGCAGGTATGGTTTCTGTAAAGGTAACGGTATTATCAGGATACAAAATTGAAAAACCGGTGCACATGTGTTTTGGAGTTTTACCTGAAGAGGGTCGGCAGATGATAGATATGGATATTAGTGTTGAAGAAGATGCAGAAGTTGAGGTTATGGCAGATTGTGTTTTTCCCAATGCTACAAAGGTCAAACATGAAATGGAGGCAAATGTGCTGGTAGAAAATGGAGGACGTTATATTTATAGAGAAAACCACTACCACGGTGATGATGGGGGAGTAGAGGTAATAGCTAATTCTGAGATAAATTTAAAAAAAGACAGTACATTTAAAACTTACTTCAATCTTCGCAAAGGTAGAGTGGGTAAGATTGAATTTGATTATGAATCAGTTGTTGGAGAAAATGCCACTTTAGAGATGGTAGCCCGTATGCAGGGGTATGATGATGATGAGATTAAAATAAGGGAAGCAGGTGATCTGATCGGACCGGGAGCCCGGGGCTTACTGGAAACTAAAATTGCCTTACAGGATGAAGCTCAGGGAGAAGTTTTAAATGAAATGACTGCAACTGCTCCCGGAGCAAAGGGGCATGTGGACTGTACGGAAATAATCAAAGATGATGCCAGGGCCCGTGCTGTGCCCATAGTTGATGTTGGGCATCCTGAAGCGAAGGTTACTCATGAGGCGGCCATAGGCAGTGTGGACACCACACAGTTACAGACACTTATGGCACGCGGGCTTGACGAAGAAGAAGCTTCAGAAGTTATCATACAGGGGATGTTAAATAGTTAATGTAAAGCATTTTACATTTTGCCCTTTCTCGTATGATACAATAAGAGTTGATAATATTAAATGAATAAAAAGCGATACAATAGGAGGGGTATAACTTGCAAAAAAAGAATGATATAACAATAATTGGCGGGGGGCCCGGTGGTTATGTGGCTGCGATCAAAGCCGCTCAACTGGGTGCAAAGGTAGTACTGGTAGAAAAAGATAAGGTGGGGGGGACCTGTCTTAATATAGGGTGTATCCCCACTAAGGCTCTGGTTCATTCTGCTGAATTATTTGAAAATATGAAAAATGCTAAAAATTTTGGAGTAAGGGCTGAAAATGTATCTCTGGATATGGACCGGGTTATGAAAAACAAAAAGCAAGTGGTAAATAGACTGGTTAGAGGTGTAGAACAGTTATTAAAGGCCAATCAGGTTAGTGTGGTTCAGGGCAAAGGGATTCTTGAAGATGAACACACAGTAAAAATTGAAAGAGATGA
>CAZSTU010000288.1:0-1621 GCA_964609745.1 uncultured Halanaerobiaceae bacterium | reverse complement strand
GCCACCGGTTCAAATGTCAGCACTTTACCTGTTCCGGGTAATGAGCTGCCCGGTGTAATTAACAGCACTCAGGCTTTGGACTTAAAAAAGTTGCCAGGAAGTATGATTATAGTTGGTGGCGGATATATAGGAATGGAATTTGCTTTTATTTTTAATAATTTTGGTGTTGATGTAACAGTAGTAGAATTTTTACATAATATCTTATCCAATACTGATGTAGAAGTGAGAAAAGAAGTTGAAAAAATAGCCCGTCGTAAGGGTATAAATATTTTAACTGATAGTAAAGTTGAAGAAATAGAAAAATCAAATGGCAAATTAAGTGTAATATACAGTCAGGACGGGCAAAATGATAAAATTGCTGGAGAAAAGGTATTAATCTCAGTAGGAAGAGAACCCAATTTAACTGGAATTAAACATGAAGAGCTCGGGATAAAGCTTGATGAAAATGAGCGGGGTATAAAAGTAAACAAAAAGATGCAGACTTCAGTTCCTCATATATACGCTATTGGGGATGTTACTGATCAAATCCAGCTGGCACATGTGGCCTCACATCAGGGAGTAATTGCTGCAAAAAATATCATGGGTGAGGAATGTGAGATTGATTATAAGGCTGTACCCAGTGTTATATTTACCAGTCCTGAAATTGCGAGTGTAGGGCTAAGTAAGCAGGAAGCTGAAGAAAAGGGATATAATATAGAAATTGGAGAATTTCCCTATAGAGCCAATGGTAAAGCTGTAATTATGGGAGCAAGACACGGCTTTGTTAAATTAGTTCAGGATAAAGATAGTGGCAGAATAATTGGTGGATCTATACTGGGGATCCACGCTTCAGATCTTATTACTGAACTAACTCTAGCAGTTGAGCAGGGTTTAACCGCTAAAGAAATAGCTGAATCTATTCATGTACATCCAACAATTTCAGAAAGTATTCATGAGGCAGCCCTGGAACTTACCACAGGAGCAATACATTTTTATAATGGTTAAAGTTAAGCTGTTAAAGCAGTTAACAATAAGTCTGAGGAGGATAAAGAATGGATCAGGTAAAAAAGATAAAAGTAGTTCATTCCCTGGGATATAATCCCTGGTATAACCTGGCTTTAGAGGAAAAAATGCTAAATAACATTGGCAGGGGAGAGGTAATCTTATATCTATGGCAGAATGAACATACAGTTGTGATAGGACGCAATCAAAATGCCTGGAAGGAATGCCGCTGTCGCAAGCTTGAAGATGAAGATGGTGGTTATCTGGCCCGTCGTTTATCCGGAGGAGGAGCTGTATTTCATGATCTTGGCAATTTAAATTTTACTTTTATTATGGACAGAGAGTTATATGATCTTGACCAGCAGCTGGAGGTAATTCTTGAGGCTGTTAAGAGAACCGGTATTGATGCCAGGTTTTCTGGCCGCAATGATTTAATAGCAGATGGACGCAAATTTTCCGGTAATGCTTTTTATTTTACCACTCAATCTGCCTATCATCATGGTACTATTTTGCTTGATACTGATTTTTCTCATATGCTTGATTATCTACAGGTTTCTGAAGATAAAATCAAATCAAAAGGAGTGGATTCTGTACGCTCCCGGGTGGTAAATTTAAGAGAATTGAAACCCGAATTAAAACT
>CAZSTU010000287.1:0-3443 GCA_964609745.1 uncultured Halanaerobiaceae bacterium | reverse complement strand
GAGTTTTTGAATTTATTATTTCAACATTTTCAAAAATTCTCTCTAATTTGTTTATAACTTTTTTTTCAGGAGTGGCTGAAAGGAAAATAGCTTTCTGAATATGTGAATTGGGGTTTTCCATCAGATAAGAGGCAGTATACAGGAGATCATTTCTCTGCTTTACACTCGCCATATGAAACTCATCAAAAACAATAATGTTGCTACCGTTTATCAGAGATTCAAGATACTGGCCACTAGGGCCGTACATATATTTCAAAATGATTATCAGTGTATCAGGGTTTGTAAAAAGAACAGAGGGGTTGGAACCCAAAAAGTCAATATTTCTGACAATTTTTTCTGCAGTTTTTCCTTTATTTCTAATTCCAAGCTTTTCTTGTTTTTCCGAAACAGATTCTCTGGTGAGTTTGCCTAGTTTAGGTGTTTTTTCGGGAAAATACTTCTCGAATCTGCTTGCTGTTTTTACTTGATCCTCGACTAATGCGTTTGTTGGGTAGGTAGCTATCGCAGATAGGTTCCGTTCCATAACTGGCTTCAACCATGAATAAGTTTTTCCGCTACCGGTGGGTGAAATATCGAAAATCACTTTGATGTCGGATTCTTCAATACTTTTCTGCATCTTCAATATTTATTGGAGATAAGTATAATCTTTCTCCAACAATTTTCTTAAAATATTTCACTTTTAATCCCCCCAACACTAATGATTAAAACGAAAAAAATATTCAACAAATAACCTTTATATATAGAATTATTTTCTATAAAATTAGTATTAATCATTATTGCGATTTCGCCTAACTTATATCTCCACGACATATGTCGCATATATTATACCTTTTCAAAATCTTACCGACGTATGTCGTATATTATAATTATAGTTCATCTAGCGGATTTACAATATTAGAAATATCTTTTTTACTTACATGAGTATAAATTTCTGTAGTTTTACTGCTCTTATGTCCCAATAATTCCTGTATATAACGTAAATCAGTCCCTGCTTCCAACAAATGTGTAGCAAAAGAATGCCGGAGTACATGTACAGAAACATCCTTTTTGATTTTCGCCTTTCTGCTGGCCTTTTTGAAAATTCTCTGCACTGATCTCTCAGTTAAATGACGACTTTTCTTCTGCCCCGGAAACAGCCATTTACCTGGTAAATATTTTTTATAGTATTTTCTCAATTGCTTTAGACATGTCTCTGACAATAAAGTATACCTGTCCTTTTTCCCTTTTCCTTCCCTTACTCTAATCAACATTCTATCACTGTCAATATCTTCACATTTAAGCCTTACAACTTCGCTCACCCTCAAACCAGCTGAATAGGTAGTAAATAAAATAGCTTTATGTTTTTCGTTATCTAATACGCTTAAAATCTGGTTTACCTCTCTCTTGCTCAGGACATCAGGTAATCTTCTTCCCTGTTTGGACCGGGGACGTTATTATGACTGTAACCTTTAAGTGATAATTCTTCTTTTGTTTTTTCTAGAAGTTTCTCCAGAACAGCCATCTTCATCTCCTTTATTAGATGTACCTCTCAGTTCTAATCAATATATTAAAAAAATCTTAAAAAAAACCATATATTACAATTTGCTATATGTATTATATATTAGTGAAAAACTATTTTTCTCCTGCAAAAATAATTAAGAATCAATCATTTTTATTTAAAAAACCAAAATAAAAACCCCCCTTACGGGGGGCTCACACTATCCTGAAAGTTACATTTCCTTTTCCTTTATCTTTTTTTTCAGTAGACCATAATCGATACTATCAAGTAGAGCCTACCAGCTGGCCTGGATGATATTGGTGGAAAGTCCTGCTGAACCCTAATCTTGCTTTATTCAATACTCTGTTCTATATTATCCAGTACTTCAGTAACCTCAGCCGGTAATTCCCAGTCAAACAAAGCAAAATTATCTTTAATATGTTCCCGGGAAGTCGCCTTAGGAATAACTATTATATCTTTTTCTACCATCCATCTTAAAACCAGCTGTGCCACACTCTGGTTATATTTTTTACTCAAACTTAATAACTTCCCATCTTCAAACACCTTCCCCCGGGCCAGTGGACTATAAGCTGTCACACTTATATCATTTTCCTGGCAAAAATCAATCTGTTTTTCCGGATATTCATAGGGATGAATTTTAATCTGGTTATTACAGATTTCAGCAGAGCTTTTAGCAAAAGCCTCTCTAAGATGCTCATTACTAAAATTGCTGACACCAATGTTTTTTACAATTCCATCCTCTTTTAATTCCTGCATGCCCTTTAAAGTCTCTTCTACCGGTACTTCCTCAACCGGCCAGTGAATCAATAACAGGTCAATATAATCTATGCCAAGTTCCTGTAAAAACTGTTTACCAGAAGCAAGAACCTGTTCATACTCATGGCTGTCATTCCAAATTTTAGTAGTAATAAAAATCTCATCTCTGTCTACTTCAGATTTTTTAATTCCTTTTCCAACCTGTTCATGATTGTCATAGGCTTTAGCTGTATCAATATGTCGATACCCCATATCTAAAGCTTCCTGGACAGCATTAACACAATCCTCACCTTTTAACTGCCAGGTCCCCAAACCAAGTAATGGCATTTTATCACCAGATTTTAAAGTTACTGCTTTCATTATAAATTCCTCCTTAAAAAGTTTAAATACTGTAATTAACATTCCTGCCTATAATTTTATTTTTCCCCCAGGCAATTCATAATTTAACCCATAGAATTATCTAAATCCGTGACTCCAATTATTCATCCATCTCGGTTTCCAAATCCATTATTCTTTCCACAATTTCATCAGTACTGGTCACAACCCTGAATTCAACTCTCCGGGACCGTTCCTTGTCCTCAACACTAATCTCTTTATCATTTTCAATTACTGTTTTCTCAATCGGTCTACCTGAAGACCAGCCACTGGCATTAAATCTTTTTTCCAACCAGTCATATTCATTTCGAACCTCCGGTAAAGTTAGAGAATACTCCATAACATTTACAGCTCTATTTTGTGAAAGGTGCATATTATTAATATAGGCTTGAACTTCACCCGGAGCCGCCTGCCAATCACTGGAAGCATGACCCTCAATTCTAATTTCTTCAATTTGATCTACATAAGGTGACGATTTTAGAACATCCACATAACGGGGAAAGAAATCATCCAAAATTCTTTTAAAAGCATCCGAAATCTCACTTTCTCCCACATCAAAAGCAACATCCAGATCATTAAAGCGAAAAGCAAGTGAATTGGAAACAATTTCTGCATCCCAATCCTTTAGGTCTTCTGAAAATTCATCCTTAAGAGCCTGAGATACATCATCATATATAGTCTGTTCCACTATCTCATAAATTTTTTCAATTTCAGAAGAATACTCTTCTGCTTCTTTTTCCACTACTTCTATATTCTCCCGTAACTTTGTGATTTCCGCATTTAAAGCTTCCTTTTCAGATTCCAGCTGGTCTTC
>CAZSTU010000286.1:0-3487 GCA_964609745.1 uncultured Halanaerobiaceae bacterium | reverse complement strand
CGGAAAAAATAAAAAATGAATTTGAAAATATTAAAATAAAAATTATAGATAGCAGGGCAGGTTCAGGAGCTACAGGATTGATTGTTTATAAGGCAGCCCAACTGCTTTCTGATAATATTCCGCTGGAAAAGGTAGTTAAAGCTGTAAAATTTTGGGCTGAACACATAGAACATCTTTTTATACTGGATGACCTGAAACAGCTGCAAAAAGGAGGGAGAATAAGTAAAACTAAATCATTTATAGGTAACATTTTGAATATTAAACCTATACTGCATGTAAAAGAAGGAAAAATAGAATTACTGCAGAAAAGCAGAGGAACCAAAAAAGCAATAAATGAATTGATTAAATTATTCAAACAAAAAAGCTATAATATAAAAGAACAATTGATTGCGGTAACACATGCAGATGATCTAAACAAGGCCCAAATATTAAAGAAAAAAATAGAGGATCTCGGTGGTGAAGTTTTTTTCACTGAAATGATTGGTGGAGTTTTGGGTACACACCTGGGGATCAGAGGTGTGGGAATCTTTTTTTTCAATAAAAAATGGGAATAAAATAGACAGTTCATTTCCTATACTGTTAATTTATTTTGATATATGATTATTCATTTTAAATTAAAGACAGTTTTCCCGGGAAATGATAAAATATATTTGAACAAATTTAAAAAGAGGTGATGATATGTTGGCAGTTGAAAAAAGAAAAACTGCAGTTGAATCACAAAATATTAGCAGGGCATATGATAAAAAATATGTTTTACAGGATATAAATCTAAAAATTAAAAAGGGGGAAATTTTTGCTCTGCTTGGGCCAAATGGTTCCGGGAAAACTACATTTTTTAAAATTTTAATGAGGCTGATAAATCCCGAAAAGGGCAGGATATTTATTGATGGTAAGGATATAAGAACAGCTAAAGTAATGCACAAGATCAGTTACCAGGGAGAAATGTATAGATTATATGATTATATGACACCACGTGGGATAATTGAGCTGGCCGCTTCTTTTTATCAAAATAGTTATCCTGAATGGGGATTTAAACTTTTAGAAGAATATAATATTCCTCCTGATAAAAATATCAAAACATTTTCCCGTGGTATGAAACAGATAACAAAAGTGATACAGAGCTTAATTAATAGGGGAGAAATAATTATTCTGGATGAACCAACTACCGGACTGGATTTTGAAAATCAATGGAAGATATGGCAGTTATTAATTGATCTAAACGATACTGGGAGGACAATAATTTTTTCCACACATAATTTTTCAGAAGTAGAAAAAATGGCTGAAAGAGCGGCACTCCTCAAAGAAGGAAGGCTTTTGGCAGTAAAGAGTGTGGAAGAACTGCCAAAAAATTCAGCAAGGATTATTTTTGTTCCTCAAAGTGATCTGGATGAAGATATATTTGAGATAGAAGGGGTTACCGGTGTTGAAAAGAAAGGGAGTACCTATTATATATATTTTAATAAAAAACAACAGGAAATTATTTCACATTTAAGTTCTCAACCTTATTTTACCTTAAAAGTAGAAAACCCGGATTTAAAGGATATTTTTCAGATTGTGGGTGATGAAAATTGATATTTTTAATAAAGGAATTAAAGGCAGATAGATGGAAATATATTATTACCGCTGTAATTTTACTATTTTTGGCGATTACTATAGTTTGGCAGTATCCTTTTGTTAAAAATATGTTAAAACAGGGAACTATGGAAGGAATGCCTGATTGGCTGGCTTCACAGGCAGAGGCTCAGACTGAATTTCCCTATTATTTATCTGCTAACTGGTTTGATAAAAATCTCATTCAGATTACCGTAATTTTATCTATTTTGCTGGGTATGTCTGTTTTTGCAAAAGAAATAGAGGATCACACTATAGAATTTTTACTGGCAAGACCTTTATCACGCCAAAAATTATTTTTAATGAAAACAACTATTCAGCTGGTAATTATTTTTGGTTATGTGTTTATTAGTTCTGCTGTAATGGGTTTAACAGGTTATTTTTTGGGTTATGAAATTAATTTCATCAGATTAATTATAGGATCTTTGCCTGTCTTAATAAAGTGTTATATTATATATAGTCTTACATTATATTTTTCCCTGATGCTTGATGACCAGATTAAATCTGGCCTTCTGACTTTTGTTTTGATTATTGCAATGATTGGTCTTTCTTTTATGGATATTCCTGTAAAGCTTAATATTTTTTCTTATGCCCGGGCCACCAATTATTATGTTTTTGGTGATTTCCCTCTGGGTGAATCTTTAATATTGCTGGGGATAGCTGGAGTTTTGTATTTTTTAGCTTATAATAAATTTTTGCGAAGAGACTTCTAATATTATAAGGGGGAGATAATGTGTTAATGTCTACTACTGATATTAAAAAAGACTATGAAGTTCTGGGAATGGTGCGGGGTAGTGAAATGAAGGCAGTTAATCTTGGCAAAGATATCTTTGCTTTTTTTAGAAAAATTGTGGGAGGAAATGTTAAAGAGTATTCTGAATTATTACAGGATGCCAGAGAGAATGCCCTGGAGGATATGGAAACAGAGGCTGAAAGTATGGGTGCAGACGCAGTTATAGGAGTTAGATTTGCTACTTCTACAATAACGAGTGGAGCTGCCGAAATTGTAGCTTATGGAACAGCAATTAAATTTTAAAACTTGAATTTATATGTTATGTATAAAAAGATTACTAATATCTATAATGGGGGTGAAATATATGGCAAAAATATTAATTCCACTGGCAGATGGTTTTGAAGAAATTGAGGCTATTACCTCTATAGATGTGTTGAGAAGGGCAGGTATTGAAGTGATTACTGCCGGTATTGAAGGAAATAAGATAGTGGGAGACCATCAGTTAAAAATTGAAACAGATAGTATAATTGAAGAGGTCAGTGTAAAAGATCTGGACGGAGTAGTTCTGCCCGGAGGAATGCCGGGGGCTGAGAACTTAAAAAATAATGATATATTAATAAATATTATTCAGAAGTTAAACGTGAATAATAAATTGCTTGCAGCTATATGTGCGGCACCTATGGTGCTGGAAGAGGCTGAGGTAATAGAAGGTAAAAATGCAACAAGCTATCCCGGTTTTGCCAGTGAAATGCCGTCCTGTAATTATACTGAAAAAAGGGTGGTCAGAGACGGTAATATTATAACAGGACGAGGTCCGGGAGTCGCGTTAGAATTTGCAATAGCAGTTGTGAGTTATTTTATTAAAGAAAGTGAAGTCTCAAAGTTGAAAAAAGAATTATTAACTAACTTTTAAAAATAAAATAAACTGTATTAAGAGGGGTCGAATATACGGCCCCTTATGTCTCGGGCTACACACGTGCTACAATGGCCGGGACAAAGGGTTTGCAATTCTGTGAGAGTGAGCTAAACTCAAAAACCCGGTCCTAGATCGGATTGCAGGCTGCAACTTGCCTGCATGAAGCTGGAGTAGCTAGTAATCGCAGGTCAGCATACTGCGGTGAATACGTTCCCGGGCCTTGTACA
>CAZSTU010000285.1:0-3500 GCA_964609745.1 uncultured Halanaerobiaceae bacterium | reverse complement strand
AGCAAGTATCACAGTGGGTTCATTGGCCAGAGCACGGGCAATTGCAACCCTCTGTCTTTCTCCACCTGACAATTGAGACGGATAATGATTTAATCTATGGTCCAGCCCAACCATTGTCAGTAATTCCTCAGCAAGTTCTTTCCTTTCTTTTCTTTTCTTCCGGGCAAACATCATCGGTACTATTACATTTTCTAAAGCTGTAAAGTCAGGGAATAAATTAAATGTTTGGAATATAAATCCAAAATGTTTATTACGAATTCGAGCCTGTTCCCGGTCACTTAATTGAACTACATTAGTATCTTCCAGCATATATTCACCACCAGAAGGACTATCCAGAGCTCCAATAATATGGAGCATAGTCGATTTACCTGAACCGGAAGGACCCATAATAGATATAAATTCCCCTTTAGCAATTTTCAAACTGACATTTCTTAAAGCTACTACTTCTACTTCACCCATTAAATAGGTTTTAGATACCTGTTTTAATTCTATCATTTTCATTTCCTCCCTTAAAGTAAGATTTTGCAGTCACACTTAATTTTCTTTCTCTTCTTTCGAGCAAACTAATTATTGTCACCTAAAGCTTCAGTTACCTGCAGATTTGCAGCCTGATAAGAAGGATAAATTCCTACCAGCCACCCGGCAGCAATAGAAACAACCCCTGCCACCAAAATAGCCAGAGGATGTAGACCATTATCTACAGGGACTGGAAAATTAGTAAAAAGATGAGATACATAACCCATTAAAAAAAATGCAACTGTCATTCCTCCCAAACCACCTATAAAGGCAATAAAAATTGATTCAAGATTAAACTTTATAAATACCAATCTCTTTGAAGCTCCAAGTGCCTTCTCTATTCCAATTTGTCGGGTTCTTTCCAAAATATTTATCATCATAGTAGATAAGATACCAATAGACCCAATTACAAGAATCAAAAATCCAAAAATCCCCAGTATAAGAGTGATAATATTCAATCCCTCCGTAAACCCAGCCTGTTGCTGCTTTTGGGTAGTTAGAATTACCTCTCCTTCCTTATTTAATTGGGTAAAGACTGAGGCCAGGGCAGCTTCAGTAGCTGTATATTGTCCATCCTCAATTTTTATATATAGAGAGTGGAAGTAAGGTTCCACTTTTATTTTGCTGGTCTCAATTTTTTCAATTACTTCACCACTTTCCTTATAAGTCACAGAAGTATGATTATTGGTCTGAGTTCTGGTAATAGAAGCAGGTATATAAACCGGGTTGTTATTAAAAAGGTAGGGCAGCTGTGCCTTGTTTTCCTGAGAAAATAAACCAATAACAATATACTCTGTAGCTTCTTCTCTTCCTCCATACCGCCAATCATTTTCCACCTTTATTTTTTGTCCTATTGGATTAACTTCAGAAAAAATTTGCCGGGCAGCACTTTTCGAAACAACAGCTACCTGATTTTTCCTGGCAAAATCTTCCGTTGTAAAAAAAGACCCTTCCTCTAAAGTTACATCAGCCATACCAAAAAAGTCTGGCCCAACTTCGGCAATTTGTCGAATCCGGTAATATTGGTCACTTTCAATCAAGGAATCAAAATGACGGTTTAGTGGAGTTAAAGCAGCAATGGTATCAACATTATCCTTAATAAATTTAATATCAGCCAGGGACATACTGTCAGTACTATAAGTATATATATTACCATTTTCAGAATCTTCACGAGTTCCTATCTGCAGCTGATATAAGTTTTCTCCCTCACCTTCCTGATTATTCCCCACTGCATCCCAGACATTAAATACCAGACTAAAAATTAAAGTAATTGTAGCAATCCCAATCATTACCTGAACAATTGTCAAAAAGGACCTCATCTTTCTTTTTTTTATTTGTATAAAAACCATTTTTAGTAAATCATGCAGCATTGATATTACCTCCCTATTCAGTTCTCAACGCAGTTACAGGATCAATACCAGCAGCCTGTAAAGCCGGATATATACCAAAAATAGCACTAACAAAACCGGCAATACCCACAGCAGATAAAAATACCCGCCAATCGATAGTTATTTGAAAATCTTCTGCTAAATAACCAATAAGGATTTCTCCCCCAGAAGCCAGAGCAAATCCTAATAAAGCACCAAAAAAACCTAATAAAAGAGCTTCAAGTAAAAATAATTTAAATATATTCTTGCCAGTGGAACCTAAAGCTTTCAAAATACCCATATCTTTAGTCCGGCGCAGAACCCGGGCCAGCATCAAATTCAAAATATTTATCGCAGCAATCAATAACCCTAACGAAGCAATAAAAGCAGTTATCATCATTGCCCTGAGGTTCTGTTGTTGATTTTGCTTTCGGGCCGAAACAGCTGAAGTAACATTATATCCATCAACAAACTGGTTTTTAAGAAAACTTGTAATTTGTGATTCAGCTTCTTCTACTTGTTCAACATCAACAACTGCGGCAGTAATATTATTGATATTAAACTCCTTTTTCTTAAAATCATTTAACTTTTCAGTACTTTCTACAATCTTTCCTTTTTCAGATACCATCCTTCCTACACTACCACCAAAATTCCCCTGAGCAGTATAAGGAATAAAACCTCCATAATGATAACGTTCTTCTCGGGAAAAACTTCTAAAATCACCATTACTAATTTCTTTATATTCAATATCCTCCAGCACTCCAATAACCGTATATGGTTCCTGACCTTTAACTTCCAGTATTTGACCAACAGGGTTTTTTCCAGCAAAATGTTCAGCAGCAGCTCCTGCCCCCAGGACTATCACCCGATTTGCCGCAAAAATATCTTCTATATTAAACAAATTTCCCTGGGCCAGACTTAATTCATAAAACTCCAGCTGGTCGGGAAAAGTCATTTCAACTTGAATTGTTGTCTGCCGCCTTTTATCTTCCCATTCCTGCCAGGCCTCCCGATCATCCATAGAAGGAGGAGGTTCATTAAATTCTTCAATCTGTAAGCTGGTACCCATACTGGTGAAAACATAATCCACAGCCTCACAGTTTTCTTTAATCTCTAAAATTGTGTTTAATGTAAATTTAGCCTCCTCAGGAATCTTATCACCCACAGGGAACACTTCTTCATCAATCCCCATGTGTTCTTCACCAGTTCTAATATTAATAGTCCGAAAATAGCTCTGCTGCTGAGATTCATTCATTATATCCCGGGCAGCAAACCCCAGACCCAGGGCCATAGAAATAACACCAGTACCCAGGCCAATCGCTACAATGATAATAATAGTTTCCAGTAATCTTGCTCTTAAATGTTTAAAAGCCACAGCCATAAAATCTGATAACTTCATTTGAAAATCACCCTTTTTTAATTAAATTCTCTTCCACCTTCCAGAATTATATCTATCACTGTTTTTTCTTTAAAATCTTCATAAGAAGAAGTAATAACCTTATCTCCTTTTTTCAACCCTGACCTGACTTCAATATAATTACCATCATATTGCCCATAGGCTACATCTGTCCTGTAAGCTTTACTGCCTTCCACAATAAAAACATAACTATATTCTCC
>CAZSTU010000284.1:0-3533 GCA_964609745.1 uncultured Halanaerobiaceae bacterium | reverse complement strand
AAAGTCAAAAATGCATAAGAACAAATGATATAGAAAATGTGGGCAAAAACAAAAGACATCAGACATTTTTTGAAATGCTGTGCAACTTTTCTTTTGCCGATTATTTTAAAGAAAAGGCTATTCCATGGGCATGGGAATTTGTCACTGAGGTTCTGGAATTAGATGAAAAAAGATTGTGGGTAACAATATATTATGAAGATGAAGAATCATTTAAAATCTGGAACGAAAAAGTGGGAGTTTCTTCTGATAGAATCATAAGGATGGGTAAAGAAGAAAATTTTTGGCAAATTGGTACAGGTCCATGTGGTCCTTGTTCAGAAATACATTATGATAGAGAAATTGAAAAAGGAACTAAAAACATTGATATTGCAGAAGAAGGGGATCGATTTTTAGAAATATGGAATCTTGTTTTTACTCAGTATGATTATACTGAAGAGGGAGAATATCTTACCCTCCCCGATAAAAATATTGATACAGGTATGGGCCTGGAAAGAGTAGCATCCATATTACAGGATGTTGATTCAAATTTTGAAACAGATCTTTTATGGCCAATTATTGAATATGTGAAAAAAGATAGTGGTCATAATTATGATGAAAATCAAATAATAAAAACCTCTTATAGAGTAATTGCAGATCACATACGAACTATAACTTTAGCCATTAGTGATGGGGCATTACCATCTAATGAGGGGAGAGGATATGTAGTCAGAAGGCTTTTGAGGCGGGCTGTAAGGTATGGTGATAAGCTCGGTTATGATAGTCCATTTTTATATAAAATAGTTCCTGTGGTAGAAGATATAATGAATGATGTTGATCCTGAGCTGACAGACAAAAGAGAACATCTACAAAACATTATTCAGTCTGAAGAAGAGAGATTTTTTGCTACTCTTGATCAGGGACTTGATATATTAAAAGAGATGATTGCCAGACTGAAAAAAAAGGAACAGAATGTTCTTTCCGGTAAAAATGCATTTAAATTGTATGATACATATGGTTTTCCTCTGGAATTGACCAGTGATATTTTACAGGAAAATGGTTATAAAGTTGACCAGGACGGCTTTGAAAAAGAGATGAAAAAACAACGCGAAAGAGCTCGCAGAGCCCGAGAAGATATAGGGTTTAATAGTGAACAAAAAGAAATTTATAGTCAAATAAGAGACAGAGTGAATAAAACTGAATTTACAGGTTATAGAAGGCTTGTGCAAAATACTAAAGTTGCCGCCTTAATTAGAGATGGAAAAGAGGTTGATAAATTAGAAGAAGGTGAAAAGGGAGAAGTTGTTTTAGAATATACTCCTTTTTATGCTGAAAGTGGCGGACAGGTAGCTGATTATGGAAAGTTAACTGGAGAAAATGTTAAAGCAAAGGTTTATGATGTTCAAGAAAAAATGGATTTATTTTATCATCAGGTTCGAGTAAATGATGGTGTATTGAAAAAAAATGCAGAAGTTAAGGCTAAAGTTGAGAGTGAAAAAAGAAAGTCAACAGCTCGTAATCACTCAGCCACTCACCTATTACATCGAGCTTTGCGAGAAGTACTGGGAGAGCATGTTGATCAATCTGGATCACTTGTTGCACCTGATAGGTTACGCTTTGATTTTAGTCACTACTCTTCATTAAATTCAAAAGAAATAGAAAGAGTTGAGAATATTGTAAATGAAAAAATATTAGATAATCTTACAGTAGAAACACTTGAAACTACTATGGATAAAGCAAGGGATATGGGAGCAGTTGCTTTATTTAATGAGAAATATGGCAAAAAAGTAAGGGTTGTTAAAATGGGTGATTATACAATAGAACTTTGTGGTGGAACTCATGTAGAATTTACAGGTGAAATAGGATTATTTAAGATTGTTAATGAAGGAAGTGTAGCAGCGGGAATAAGAAGAATAGAAGCAGTAACTGGACTTAATGCCTTAGAGTATATAAGAAAACAGAATTCTTTAATTGAAAATTCAGCTCGTAAATTAAAGGCAGAGCCGGAAAAACTGCCGGAACAAATTGAGAATTTGCAGGAAGAACAAAAGAAATTAGAAAAAGAAATGGAGTCTCTTAAAGATAAACTTGCATATTCACGTTCAGATGATTTAATTAAAAAAGTAGAAAAAATAAATGATATATCGGTCATTATTGAAGAAGTGGAAGATCTTGATGTAGATGGACTGCGCAGTTTATCAGATGAATTACAGGAAGAACTTAATTCCGGAATTATTGTATTAGCTTCTCGTACCGGGGAAAAGGTGGTTTTTGTGTGTTCGGTTAGTTCTGACCTGATAGAAGAAGGATATGATGCTGGAGAAATAATAAACAAAACTGCCCGTATTACTGGCGGCGGCGGTGGTGGACGTTCTGATATGGCCCAGGCTGGTGGAAGTAAACCAGAAAAGTTGAATAAAGCTTTGCAGGAGACAAAAAATATTATCACAAATATTAAATAAAAACAGGAATTTACATGTTTATGACGAATTTATTATTATAAGCAGTAGAAAGAGGATGTGATTATATGTCCAGTAATGATATAAATGATAAGACAATGAAGTTTAAAAGGGAGCCTGAGGATGTTAATGAGGCATCTTATATTTTAAAAAAGGTATATCATGCGTTAAAAGAAAAGGGGTATAATCCAATAAATCAAATTGTTGGATATATACTTTCAGGAGATCCAGCTTATATAACCAGTTATAAAGAAGCCAGAACTATGATTAGATCTATTGATAGAGATGAGATAATTGAAGAACTTTTAAGAAATTATATGGAAGGAAATTAAAATTTGAAAATGAATGAGGACAAAAAATGCCCCGAACCTTTAAGTGTTGTTTAATTTTATTGTTTTGTTTTTTTTGATATTATTTACGACTACTTTAGTTAAAAGTAAAAGTCATCCTTCAGTAGTGTGGATTATAATAGACCAGGTTTCTTTATTAGAGTTAGAACAATTTAATTCTCCCAATATTGATGAGTTATTTCATATAGGTGCTTCTGGATTGATGAATGCCCGACAGGCTGATGATTGTCATCCCGGAAGCACTTATTTATCGCTCTCAACTGGAAAAAAATGTAATTTTAATAATAAAATAGGTTATGATCTTAACCGGGAAGTCTCATATAGTTCAAGGGGTGAAGGAATTATAAATCATAATTTTAAACATCAGGTTGATATAAACATTAACAATAATTATCAGGCTCATCCAGGATTGCTCGGTGAAATTTTGCGAAGGAATGATATTGAGATAGCTATTTTGGGAAATAATGATACTATAAATAAAAAGGGAAGAAATTTAATTAATCTGGCAGCTGATAGAAATGGCAGAGTTCCTCTGGGGAATGTAAGCCAAAGTTTATTGAGGGCAGTTGATTTACCGGGAGATTACAGGAGTAATTGGGAATTAATGTTTTCTGAATTCAAAATATTCAAAGAAAAAGCAGATGTTATATTTATTGAAACTGGAGATATGTCAAGAATAGAGGATCATTATGGTTTCAATAAAAAATATATAAATACATGGACAGCCTCGTATGAGGCTGTTTTTGTT
>CAZSTU010000283.1:0-3544 GCA_964609745.1 uncultured Halanaerobiaceae bacterium | reverse complement strand
CTCCCGCCTGACAGCCTTCATCAATTATCATATTTAATACCTGATCCAGATGGCCTGCTGCTTCGGCATGAACTGTAATTAAAAGTTCATTATCCCGGGCTGCAGCAAATAGCTCATCCCACTTTTCATCTTCGATCATATATCCTTCTTCTCTATAGGTGGTAAATATCTTTATATTATTAATACCTGTCTCCCGTAAATGGGCAAAATCTTTTTTATAACCCGAATACAGTGAATATACGGACTGGTGCAGACTATAATCGATCACAACTTCATCATCTGCTTCCTTTCTTCTGTTTTCAATTGACTCCGGAAGCGATTTACCTTCAAGCTGATCGGCAAAGTCAACAAAGGTTGTGACTCCACCAAAGGCTGCTGCCCTGGTTCCACTATAAAAGTCATCGGCTGTCACACTATTTCTTGACTTCAAATGATAATGGGTATGTGCATCAATGATTCCCGGAAGAATATATTTACCTTTTGCATCTATAATTTGAAGGTCAGAATCTGTTTCTTTTAAGCTGATTTCATTATCAACCTTTTGGATCTTTTCTCCTTCAATCAAAATATCTTTTGGGGCAATCTGGTCGGGATAAACCAGTTTGCCGTTTTTGATCAATATACTCATTAACACACCCCCTTATTTTCTGTTTTCTTTGATAGTCAATGCTTCTGTAGGACAAACCGAAACACAGAGTCCACAGTAACGGCACTGTCTTTCATCCAGTTTCATATTAAGTTCATTTAACTTGCGGGCCTGATAAGGACATACCTGAACACATTTCATGCATTCAACACAGGCCTCTGCATTAAAGCCAAACTCAAATTTTTCTTTGCTTTCTTTTTGCGGCAGGCTGTCCAGAGCCTTTGCTGTAAAATCTGAGACTTCCTTATAACCCAGGTCAGCGACCAGTTCTTCCATTTTATTATTAAGAGTTTTTATATATTCCACACCTTTTAAGATAGGTGCCGAACAGATACCAACTGCCCTGGCCCCTGCCATCATCATTTCCACTGCATCTTCTGCCTCCATCACACCACCAATACCGACTACGGGTTTATCTGTCTGGCGGGCAATGTCAGCTACTATTCTTAAGGTGATGGGCTTTAAAGCCTGGCCGGTAAGCCAGCCATATCCCTTTTCACCACCTACCAGCGGTTTTTCCTTTTTTATATCTATTCTTAATACAGGGCCAATAGAATCCATGGCTGTTATCCCGTCTGCCCCTGCCTTCAGGGCTTTAAGTCCGGCCTCAACCGGATCAGGCCAGTTGGGACTTATTTTTACCAGTATTGGTTTATCAGTTAGTTTTCTTCCCATTTTTGTCATGGGAATAATTTCTTTGCGTTTATATGATACTATTTCTATTATATCTGCCCCGGCCCTGTCCACCTTTTCTATCCAGTTTTCCACTTCACCTGCTGTGTGTCCGATACTGCCAATCACTACAGCACCTGCGTTTTTAGCCTCTGGTATTTCCTTTTCTATCCATTTTTCTCCCTCAATATCAGCCCATTTTTCGGCATTAATAAGAGAGTCTTTTCCGGTTTGGGCTATGTGAGGAAAAGGATTTTCGGCTGCTTTATCTCTGATTGTTTTGGTTACTACTGCTCCTACACCCTGACGATGGGCTCTGATCATCCCCCGGCCGCTATAGGTCAAAGGCCCTGAGCCCAGAATAAATGGGCTCTGCATCTTAACTCCTAAGATCTCAGTCTGTAAACTCACTATTTAACCTCCTCCCAGAGACGTCTGGCTTCTTCATTTAATTTTTTCTTCAGCTTTTCCATGTTGAATTTTCTTAATTTTCCATTTTCTTTAAGGAGTTTTCCGTTAACATATACTTCTTTTACATCATGCGGGTTGCGGTATAAAATTAACTGTTCAAATATATTATCTTCTGTCAGGGGAGTCATCAAATCGGAAGCTATGGTAATAATATCAGCCTGTTTGCCGGGCTCAATGGTGCCGATTCCTTTTTGGCCCAGTGTTTTACTGCCATTTTCTGTAGCAAGTTTAAATACTTCCCGGGCCGGCATAATCTCCGGATTTTCATGATTGGCCTTATGGATTAAAAAGGCAGCCCGCATTGCTTCAAAGAAATTATTTATGTATCCATCTGTTCCCAGACCAACATTGATACCTTTTTTTAGCATTGCGGGTACAGGGGCAATACCTCCCCCTACTTCACAGTTACTTAAGGGAACATGAGCTATATTTATATCTTCTTTTTTGGCAATTATCTCCAGTTCTTTTTCAGTTAATTTAACTCCCTGTGAGGCCAGTACATGGCCCCTGAGATAATCATTTTTTTCATAAATTTCTACGGGAAGTTTATTATATTTCTCCTGACAGTAATCGACCTCATAAGAACTTTCCGAAAGATGCATCTGTATCCCTGAACCTAACTCACGGGCCATTTTACCGGCTTTTTTAATAAATTCTTCTGAACAGGTAAAAGTTGTATGAATACACATCATCCCCGAGATCAAGGGGTGATCTTTATATTCCAGATAAAAATCACGATTTTCCTTAAGTCCTTTTTTCCCATTTTCTTCACTTATTCTCTCACAGGCTTCAAAGGAAAGCACCGCTCTGATTCCTATTTCATCCAGCACTTCTGCCTGTTTTTTTAGGGCTCCGGGTATGGCACCGGGAGCTTCCATTACATTACAGAAGGAAGTAACCCCGCTATTAATTAATCTTGCAGCCATAGCCTCGGTTGTTATCTCTATCATCTTATGGTCGATCCTGTTTTCAACAAGTGGCCACCAGAAATCATTGAGAAAACTTTCAAAGCTATCAACATCAGGGGCCGGTATCCCGTGAGATAATACCCCATAGGAATGCATATGAGAATTTATAAATCCAGGGGCTATTACTTTATCACGATAATCCTTTATTTTTTCACCATTATATTCTGCAAGCAACTCATCATTTGGCGCAACTTTTTTTATTTTATCATCTTTAATTACCACACCCCGGTCAGCTTTGACTTTACCGGCACCCGGTAATAAATATTTGCCCAGTAGTACCTCTTCCATTATTACCCCTCCATTATCTGCATCTTATAATTTTTGCGGTAATAGAGCATAAAAAGCAACTGCTTTGACCAGATCTTCAATTTTTACCCTTTCATCTTCTCCATGGGCGTATTTTTCTTCTCCCGGTCCAAAGCCAAGAGTGGGTATTCCCTTCTTGCCCATAGTATAGTTACCATTTGTGCTAAAACCCCAAACTGCTACTTCAGGTTTTTCAGAATAAAGTTCAGAATATGCTTTTTCACCGGCCTTTATCAACTCATGACTGCTTTCTATCACCCAGGCCGGAAAGTATTCTTCAGCTTCCTTTTTATGACCATTGTAACTTCTGTCACTATACATTATAAAATCTATGTCAGCCTGTTCCCCTCCGGGGAGTTCCTTTAATTCCCGGATTATACTCTCTCTGGTATCGGCTGTATTTGTCCTGCGGTCCATAATTACTCTGCATTCAGAGGCAAGGGTATTTAATGAGGTGTTATTTGTCTCTATTTTTGTGGCC
>CAZSTU010000282.1:0-3574 GCA_964609745.1 uncultured Halanaerobiaceae bacterium | reverse complement strand
AGACAGCCCCATTAATTAACCATAATATATATTAGTAGTCTTTAAATTTAATAATTTAACTTAAATATATCTTTACAGTTAACCTTACAGTCTCTAAGCTGGATTGTGTGAAGTAAACAATAAAAGCAGGTCTTCTGGCTTCCGGTTTCAGTAATTCCATCGTTCCCACCAGAGAGACAAAAACCCCTCCTTTATCTATACTTGCCACTAAAATAACCGGTATATTAAACATTTTTGCAACAGTCATATTTGCTAAATCGTCATTTATTTATCTCAGCCGGACTACCTGCACCTTCCATTATTATGTATTCATATTTTTCCTGTAAATTAGCAATAGATTTTTTTATTATCTTTTTGGCCTTCCCGATATACTGATCATTATTTTCTCCATATTTAAAATAACCCAGCAGTCTTCCCTGCATTATTACCTGGCTTATACCATTACCTTTCGGTTTAACAAGGACGGGCTGCATATCAACCACAGGCTCTTCTCCGGTAGCTCTTGCCTGAAAAGCCTGAGCAATACCGATTTTTTCTCCTTTTTTTTAACATATGAATTTAAAGACATATTCCAGGATTTAAAGGGAGATACTTTTTTGTTGTTTCTCAATAATATTCTGCATAAAACCGTTACTACAAGGCTTTCCCCCGCATCAGAGGCAGTACCCTGAAACATAATAGTTTTTTTACCTGGCCGAAAGTCAGATATTTAGTTCACCTTCTGGATTGTAATATTTTTTAAATTTACAAATAAAAATAAGCTACCCACACAATGGAAGGTAGCTTTTATTAGACATACTATTAGCCAGTATTGAAATACATAAATAAACCAACTAATATTGCTCACCTTCGCACCCTCTAGGTCGGAGAATGACGAGGTATACAATAATGGCAAGTATTCTGGCTCCCGGTCTTTATATAATATTTCCTTCCCGCGAAGATGCAGTGAAAATATTAAAATTATCACCGGTTACAGTTGCGACTACAGCAACGGATTCTCACCGTTTTCCTTTTTAATTCAAAAATGAAACCATTTTGCATTATATATTTTATTTTTTTTAGTATAACATAAAAAACTATTATTTACAAAATTAACTTCTAAAGGGTATGTGTAAACCTAATGAGGTCTTCTCTTTTATGGTTAAATTTAATTAACTTTTATTTATTCTATGAGAAAAATTAACTGACAAGGTTAATTCAGAAAAAATTGCCAATCTAAGGGGGAAGGTGGCAAATAAAAAATGGTTAAATGATTATTGATTAAACAAAACTAAATACTAACTTAATGGAGTGGGACCAGCCTCACGGCTGGGACCCCTCTACAAACAGCACATACGGTTCTCCCGTAAACTGCTTTCCGTTGCCCCATCACAGAGAGTAGGTAACTAACAACCTACCAATCTTCCACTCAATAATTCAAGTATATTTGCCCCTATTTTCATACTATTACCAAGCACGTCTCTAGGCTTTTACACCAATCGCACCTTTTCGCATATCATTACTCAAGTGGTAGTATTCCCCGTGTTATTTGCTTCCGATTATGCTTTCTCTTCCACAACCTGACCAGACCCATTGGCTAAACCAATGTTTAAACTACTATACTAGGAGTTACAGACAAAAATATTTTCCTTTTAAATTAAAAAAAGAGATTTAGTAAGGATATTGTAATGGAAATATATGGTATCTAAATTTGGGTATAGAATACCTAAGGTATATAAAAGATTTTTTTAATTGTTAAAATAATTTTTATCACCACCTTTTTGACTAATAATATTTTTATCCTGCAGCCTGAGAAGGATAAATTCCCATATTTTCTATCTCGTTTCTGGCTTCAGGATTATTCATAAACAGTTTTAGCAATTTACGGAGATTATGCATCATTGAGCGTAATTTAAACTCTTTACTGGCTTTATCTAATCCCCGGTAATGCAGCTGAATAAGACCATCCTGTTTTTGCATATTACCCCAGACAGGTTCAGGAACACTTTTTCTCTGGGTAAGGATTTCAATTCCCTTTTTAGTTTTGGCTTTTTGGGTAGCCTGTTCTCGAATAGGGTCATTATTAAGATTTCTTATGATCTTTCTAATACCATCTTTAGCCCGGGTACAATCACTTTGAGATTCACAATCTAAGCAGTCATCAGTTTTGTATCTTCTGGTTTTTGAACCTTCCCGGGGATTATCTGGCGGATATAATTTTTGCTCTTCAGGACAAATATAAATATCATTTTCTCCATCATATTCAAATTTATCTTTAGCATAAGCACTTTTAGCTTCTGGAACAGATATATATAAATCAATCTCTTTATCCTGGCCGTAATCTATATTATCAGCTGAGAAAAATCCGGCATCAGCTCCAACTGTAATTTCTTTAATGGTACCTATGTTTTCTATAGTATCTTCCATAGTTGGAATAAGGGATTGTTTGTCATTGGGGTTATTGGTGGTATAAGTACCTACAATTATATTGGCTTTATCATCAACAACACCAAAATTATTGTAACACTGCTGAACTCCATTATGTTTGGTTACCATTATTTGTGATTCAGAATCTGTTAAATTAATCTGTTTATCATCAGGTACTTTATCTTTATCAGTTTCTTTTTGGTAGGTTTCTTCCAGTTCATCTTTGGCTTCAGTCATAGTTTCTAATCTGGAAGCCTGATGACCGATACTGTCCATATCTTCTTTAACTTCTTCATGTTGATTAGATTCAATTAAATTCAGGAGTTGTAGTTGGTTTTCTGACACTGTCTCCGGATTATAATCATTAAATTTAACTGAAGAATTTTTGCTGCCAAAAATTAATTCCTGATTTTGTTGTAATTGTTTTCTATGTAAACTCTGAGCCTGTGCATAAATATCTTTTGATTCTTCATATATTAATTCTTGTAATTCTTCATTTTCCATATCTTTGTGGTCGGATACACTATCAATTATTTTTTTCATTAAATTCTCAATTTCAGTTTCAGTATTATCAATTTTATCACATAAATATTCATAACTCATGGCTTTATGTTTGGAAGCATTAGCTTTAGTTTTAGTACCATCAATAAAAAATCTTTCTTTACCGATAAGATTAAAACCATCACATAATTTAATAACCTGATAAAATATTAAATCAATATGTTCTAAAAGATTATTGGTTACTCTTCCTATAGTTTTAGCACAGGGAAGAGACATTTTACCTAAAATCCAGGTAGCGCCAATACTATCTTCAGCCATATCAATAATTTTATCGGCGGAAAAATTACCTTTATAGAATCCATATAAAATTAAGGCCACTAAAGTAGGGCGATCATAAGGTGGAGTTCCCTGAATTTTAGTCTGATAAAAAGGTATGTACAAAATATTGGCTATGTAAAGAAAAAAGCGAGCAGCATGTGGTTTATTTTCAACTCTTTGTTTAACTAATTCGGGCAACATAATCATTTGCTTACGGTAAGGTGATCTTCGACTCAATTTATATCACCTACCATAGAAAAAAAGATAAAAAACAATAGACAAAATGCTAAAAACTGTGATATAATTGTATGCATCAAAAACACTCCTTTTTTGTGGGTTTCTTGTTGAT
>CAZSTU010000281.1:0-3588 GCA_964609745.1 uncultured Halanaerobiaceae bacterium | reverse complement strand
AAGTCTAATAGGATTAACTGTCATGATTTAATTCACCTCCGGTTAACTTAACAAAAACATCCTCCAGTTGCGGTCCTAAAGTCCTTATATTATTTAATTTTATATTTTTATCTTTTATTTCTTGTCCTAATTCTTCTACTACTTTAGTGGGGTTTTCGGTAAATAATAAATATTTATCCCCTCTTTTTTCCACAGAATTAACTCCAGGCAGATCTTTTAAATCAGGCACTTCATCCCCCTGAAAACTTACTTCCACTGACTGGAATTTTTTGAAAGTATTTTTTAGGTTTTCAGGAGAATCAATAGCCGCAAATTCCCCTTTGTTTATAATAGCAATGCGGTCACATAATTCATTGGCTTCATTAATATTATGGGTGGTCAAAAAAATAGTAGTTCCGTTTTGGTTTAAATCCCTAATCACATTTCTGATCAAACGCCTACTCTGAACATCTAAACCACTGGTTGGTTCATCCAGAAATAATATTTCAGGTTCATTTATTAAAGCCATAGATAGTACTACCCTCTGGGTCATTCCCTTGGAAAACTGTTTAAGTTCATCATGTTTACGGTCTTCCAGTCCGAATTTTCCCAGTAAATTTTCAGCTTTATTCTTAACTTCTTTACCTGAAAGTCCATACATCTCAGCCATAAATAGTATATTTTCCATTGCAGTGAGATCCATGTAAGCATTGGCCAGTTCTGGTACTACACCCATTTTCATTTTTGCTTCTAAAGTTTGTCTTAACAAATTGTATTCTTTTATATAGATCTCACCAGAATCAGGTGGAAAAACACCGGTTAACATCCGGGCTGTAGTAGTTTTACCTGCACCATTTGGCCCTAAAAAACCGAAAATTTCACCATTTTCAACCACAAAGGAAATATTATCTACTGCCTTCAAATTGCCATATGATTTATTTAAATTCTTAACCTGAATAGCATAGTTATTGTCAAAATTGTTCATATAAACAAAAACACCCTCCTTTAAAATAAATTCCAGGGATATAGAAATCTACATCCCTGGTAATCTACCGGATTATTAATCATCTGTACAGGAGTGACCCTTTTTTACAGCTTCTTCTCCGTGACATTCTCTTATCTGTTTATCACTGCATTCACCGGGTTCTTTGCCATTCAATCTTTCTGGATGTTCACATTTCTTTTTAGGCATGACATAACCTCCTCATTTTTTATTTAAGTATTAGCTTAAATGTATTATAGCATACTTAATTATTTTGTCAAGTAATAAAGTAAATGGACAATGTCAAATTATTATAGGTTGAATAATATAAATTAAAGACTCCTTTGGTTTATTTTTAATTATTTATCTATAACTTTCTACATTGCTTCTCTTTTTTCCCCATGTTATCAACTGATATATATCTTTTTCACTACCATCATTAAATTTAAATGCCCTTAACTTTGACAGCCGATATTTCCCTTTTCTGCTCCATCTCATAGGACAACTGCTCAACCTATCCGACAATATATGACTGACATGGCCTTCTGCACTTGGTTTTATCCTTTTAGAAGGTGATGAGGGTAGAAATTAAAACCTGAACAAAAATCTCTGAAATTCCCCTGAAAAACTTGACTTATAGTAATTACACTGTTAAAATACAAATAAGTTAGTAAACGTTAACTTACTTAAGGAGGTGTTTATTATGCCACATGTAATAGGCGAAAGCTGTATTAATTGTGGAACCTGTGCTACAGAATGTCCGGTTGATGCTATTTCCCCCGGGGATAATAAATATGTAATAGAAAAAGAAACATGTATTGACTGCGGGGATTGTGCTGTTATTTGTCCTGTAGACGTTATCAAGAAAAAATAATGGTAAAAATATAAATTAAATTTTTATTACCTGGAGGTGTAATTGTGGAAGAATTAGTTCAGGAATTCAAAGAACTTTCTGAAGAAGAAAAACTCGCATTTATAAGGGAAATTATGCCTGACCTGAGTGATACACTTGAAAAAATCCCGACTTTATGGAAGAAATGATGGATATGATCATTGATAAAGTGGATACATTTCAAATGTTAAATATGATGGGAAAAATAATGTAAAGATCATAAAGGAGAATCATCATGACAACAAGAAAAAGCACCACAGAAAGAAAAAAACAAATACTGGATGTTACTTTAACAATTATTTATGAGGAAGGTTTTCAGGCTTTAACCATCCGTAAAATTGCAGAAAAGATAGGTATTACGGAAGCTGCTCTCTATAAACATTTTAACAGTAAAAAAGAAATTATTACTTCATTAATTAATAAATTCTTTAAGGAAAATGTGTTTTATGAAAAGATAGATGAAGAAGAAAAACCGGAAAAAGTACTTTTGAAGATAATGAAGAGTCAGTTTTCCTATTTAAGTGACAGACCAAGGATGACAGCAATTCTTTTTTCGGAAGAAATATTTAGAGAATATCCGGAAATAAAAGAAAAATTTATTAAACTGCGAGATAAAAGAGAAAATATTCTGGCGGATTTTATTAAGGGAGCACAAAAAAGAGGGAAGATTTCCCGACAGCTAGAAGCACAGAGTTTTGCTCTGCTATATATGGGTAGTATCAGAATTTCAGTTTTACGCTGGAAAAATAAAGATTTTTCATATTCACTTGAAGAACAGGCTAAAATAATAACAGATACACTTTTTAAATTATTAAAAACTCAGGAGGTTTATAATAATGGCAAATAATAAAAAAGGTATTAATGAAAAGGTAAAAGAAGAACTGGGATTGATTCCGCCGGCATTTAAAATTGCTGAAAAACTGGGTGATGATTTTAAAGACTTAATTGGAGATTATTATGAATTGATATATACGGATGATGTTATCCCCTATAAATATAAGTATCTAATGGCTATTGCCACAGCTATTATGGCAGAGCACAAAGCTAAAGCAATGATTGATACCAAAAAGGCCTTAAAATATGGTGCCACTCCGGAAGAGGTTAAGGAAGTATTGCGGATGACAATCTGGTGGACTGGGGCACCAACCATGGTTAAAATTGTTCCCGATATATTACAATATATGGAAAGAGCAGAAAAGGCTAAAAATAATAAAGACAAATAAATAAAATCTGTAATTCTCTCTCCGGGATTTTTCTATTTCCCGGAGAAGGCTACTTTAAGGAGGATAACACTTTGATTACAGCTATAATTATAAATTTAATAACTGTATCTCTTCTTAATATGGATTTAAAATTGCAACAATAGACAGTGTAGATAAAAGAGGATTGTTTGTGTTATTGAAGGCAAAATAATAATGCTGGAGGGGAATTTAATGGTTAGCAGTGAAGAATAAATGGGAGAGATGAAGTTAATGTCAAAAAAATAGATTAATAAAGATAGAATTGTTCTTTATTAAATGAAAAGTATGAACGCATTCTGCCTTTAAAGTCATCATCTTTATTAAAACTAATTAATTTATTTTCATCTATTTTTCTAAGAATTATATGATGGTATTCTTAAAAAAGGATATCCTCTTTTTTTATAACAGAAGAAAATTAAATTGAATAATTTTCAGGATACCATATTTATCTCTTCCTACCTTTTCCTCCCTTTGTTTTGATACATTCGACGATC
>CAZSTU010000280.1:0-3680 GCA_964609745.1 uncultured Halanaerobiaceae bacterium | reverse complement strand
CTTCTCTTTCAGCCATCTTATCACCCCTTTTATTTTTTAAAAATATATTTATAATATAAAAGTCATCTTCATTTATTCAATTCACTATTAAACTAGAAATTCCTGCCTTTTTATAATTTTTATCTTTATGGTTTAACCTCATAAATTTTATAAGTAAATTTACTCTAAACTCTTACCATCACTGGCAATATTAATTTTCTTCTCATTACTTGAACTTTCCAGAGCCCCAAATACCATAGCCATACTTTTTATATTATCTGTACAGTCAGTTTCAGCTTTACGACCTTCTTTTAAAGCAGAAAACATTTCATCAAGGCAGCCCTGATGACCTTCACGTCCATCCCAGGAATACTTAGCAGCAACCTTCTCAAATTCACTGGTAAACTCATCTTCTACAGACGGCTTAACAACTTCAGCATAAGGCTTACTATGACCATCCCAGATAGCAGTACCTTTACTACCTGTTACTCTCCAGGTTGACTCCCAGGAAGTAGGAACACCTTCTACACACCAGGAACCACGATAGGAAAAAACCGATCCATCAGAAAACTCATAAGTGGCAACTGCTGCTGCATCTCCTTCATACCAGGAACCTGGAGGATTAAATTCCAGACAGTAAACACTAACAGGGTCTACTCCCATTAAAAAACGGGCCTGATCAAAGGTGTGGATAGCCATATCTAAAATCAAAGGACTATCCATAACATCACGAAATCCACCAAAATGGGGACCGAGGAAAAAATCTGCAGTTATAAATCCCGGTGTACCAATAACACCTCCAGCCAGCAGTTCCCGAAAAGCCCTGATATCCTTGAGATACCTGCGATTTTGCATCACTGCATACATTTTTTCTGATTCCTGAGCTGCCTGTAACATTTCACGACATTCTTCTAATGAGGAAGCCATAGGTTTTTCTCCGAAAACATTGCAGCCAGCTTTTAAAGCAGTGGTAACAATATCTTTATGAACCTCAGGAATAGTTACATCAAAAACCAGATTAACTTCTTTATCCTCAATCGCCTGAGACAAATCTTCATAAATATCTGCTGACAGGTCATGTTTTTCCTTCATTATCGCAGCATTATCTCTCTTAATATCAACCAGAGCAACTATCTCACTATCTGCTCTTGTTTTTGCATATTCAACCCAGGTATTGGCCATACCGCCACACCCTGCTACAGCAATCTTGAAATCTGACAAACTCCTCACCCCTTTGCAAATATTATCCTCCATACTGAACTAAACTACTCTATAATCATTTTGGAAACATAATATAATTTTACTCATCCAGCGCGGTTTCCGGTAAATTCATCGGCAGTGGCTGCGGCTGTTTGCATGTACTTTGTAGTTGAACATGTTTGCCTGTATCAGAAGCATCATGGATAGCGTGCATAATATCCAATACATGATAGGTAAGTTTTCCATTAGCACGATGTTCTCTGCCTGACTTTAAGGCATATGCCATATCAGCAACACCAATACCGCGGTTATTTTCAGTAAAACCATGAGTCAATGGTACTTCTTTCCATTCACCCACATCAGGTTTATAAACATGGACAGGTCCGCCAAAACCATTGGGATCAGGATCTCCCAGAGAACCATCTGTACCATAAATCTCTATTCTGGGTAAGCGGGCAGACCAGACATCAAAACTGGTGATGATAGAAGCAACAGCACCATTTTCAAAATCCAGCAAACCGGTGACATGAGTTGGTACTTCCACTTCTATTTTTTTACCATATTTAGGTTCACTGGTAATTGTCCTTTCAGGAAATGTTTTAGCAGTAGCTCCTGTGACCCTATCAACAGGGCCCATCAAAGAGACTAGTGCTGTCAAATAATAGGGACCCATATCTAACATGGGGCCTCCACCAATTTTATAATAAAATTCAGGATCAGGATGCCAGCTTTCATGACCATGACACATCATAAAGGCAGTAGCACCAATCGGTTTACCGATCCAGCCATCTTCAATTAATTTACGACAGGTCTGTAGCCCACCACCGAGAAAAGTATCAGGTGCACCTCCAACCAGTAAACCCTTTGACTGAGCCAGTTCCAGTATTTTCTGACCATCTTCTCTGGTTACAGCCAGAGGTTTTTCAACATGTACATTTTTCCCTGCTTCCAGTGCCGCGATACATACTTCAGCATGTGCTCCCGGTGTAGTTAGGTTTAAAACTATCTCAATTTCTGGATTATTCAATAATTCATCAACACTACAGGCTTCAGGTATATCATATTTCTCTGCTTTCTCTACAGCCCGTTCTCTTACCAGGTCAGCACAGGCTACAACATCCAGGATTTCAAATTTCTGTGCATTTTGAAAATAAATATCACAGATATTTCCACAGCCAATTACACCAACTTTTACCTGTTCCATATTAAAACCCCTTTACTAATTTTATTTTTATTCTTAATTACCATTTCCATTAAACATATTTATCCTGACAAATAATTTTTTCCATTACAAAAAGAAATATAATTGTAAACCACTAAACTCGTTTCTACAGCTTGCACAATTTACGATTATTTAAAGTATTAGTCAAGAATTAACAGCAGCATCCATCATCTTTTGCAGCCCAGAGAAAGCCGCGTTTCATAATTGTAGTAACCTGTTCCATTTCTACAATATCAGCATGATGACCTAATGAACAATAGAAAACACGCCCCTGGCCCCAGCGTTTGGTCCAGATAACAGGAACATCTACTTCACCATTAGCTGCATGCGGACCATCAGCAACCGGAAATCTGGTAGTTGCCAGTACTTCTACTGCTGGATCTACATGTAAATAATACTGTTCAGTACTGACAGCAAAATCATCAATTCCTTCAATAATCGGACTTGATGAAGCTTTATTAATATGTATCATATGATCAGTGCCATCATTACCGGGTTGAGCAACCCACTGTCCACCAGTCATAAACTGCCACTGCGTACTCTGACGAAAAGCATCACACATACCACCATGAATACCAGCCAGTCCCACTCCACTTTCTACTGCATTCATGACAGGAGTTAGCTGATCTTCTTCTATTTCTCCCATTGTCCACTGAGGAATAATTAAATCCAGTGCTTTTAATTTCTGTTCATCTTTAAAAGAATCAAGAGTATCAGATATTTCTACTTCAAAATCGACACCTTCCAGTATTTTCTTAAAAACCTCTGATACCTCTACCGGTTCGTGACCATCCCAGCCGCCCTGAACAATTAATGCTTTTTTTGCCATAAATAATCATCTCCTAAAAGTTTTTTATTCAAAATATGGTCCTATGTACCACGTAATTATCCCATTTTTTCCTGTTTTTAAAAATAACAATATCTTCTCAAACAAAAATTTATCACAAATTTTTAATGTAATCTCTATTCCGGATTAGGAATAAATTCTCCACCACGACATTGTTTCAAATAATTTAAGCCCCTTACCTGACCGGTCATTTCCAGTTCATCTCGATACACAGGATCATGAAAGCCTTCAATATCAATTGTTCCTTCATAATTAGCCTGCCGTAAAATAGTAATAATATCAGTCCAGTTACTATCTCCAAATCCTGGAGTACGGTGCCAGACAAATTCTTTGGGACCGTGAATACCATATTCACGAACAATATCCCAGGCAATTGTGGCATCTTTGCCATGAACATGAAAGATCTTATCTACCCATTTACACAGTTGAGGA
>CAZSTU010000279.1:0-3722 GCA_964609745.1 uncultured Halanaerobiaceae bacterium | reverse complement strand
TGGATGATGCTGACACTTCTGAACTTGATAATGCTCTGTCCCATATTCCTACTTCAGCTATTTTTCCATCCACCTGCTAATGTTCATCAGTGCCACATCTCGCTATTTCCATCTCACCTCAAGAATGTGGGGCTGTCCAATCTGGATTTGTTGCACTATCCTCCGAATTACCATTAATATATAACTTCATCTCCTTATCATTAGAGTAATCATATGTAAAAACAATATGATACCATTGGTCTTCATTAAGTGTTCCAGAACGTACTGATTCTGAATCTGCCACCCCATTCTGAAAATTAACTTTAACAGATCCTCCATCAGTATCACCAGTTCTAAAAGATAAAGCATCAACATTGTAACCATAGCTACTAACAATAGAGCCCCTCTGCCCGCCAGATGAAGATAAATCATAAAACATTGCCCAAGCAGATATGGAAAAACTTTCATCACCATATATTAAATCATCTGGTATATCTACTGCATCATCACTATTTCCATCAGAGTTGTCACTTTCAAAAGCGTTATCTATCTTTGCAGATGAGATATAAGGAACTAACAAATATAAAATAATGGAGGATGATAAATAATGGCCCTTTTAGAAAACTTATCTGAATCACTGCAAAATGGCAAAGTAAAAGAAGTTGAAGATGGAATAAACCAGGCCCTTGGGGAAGGCATTGTCCCCCAAAAAATTTTACATGAGGGACTTATGGCCGGGATGGATGTTATCGGCGAAAAATTTAAAAATAAAGAAATATTTGTTCCTGAGGTCTTGATTGCTGCACGGGCCATGAATGCCGGAATGGAAATACTCAAACCAAAGCTTGTAGAAAGCGGAGTAGAGGCTGAGGGCAGAGTAGTTTTGGGCACAGTCAGGGGAGATTTACATGATATAGGAAAAAATCTGGTAGGAATGATGCTGGAGGGTGCCGGTTTTGATGTCTTTGATCTGGGGACAGATGTAACAGAAGAGGAATTTGTAAAAGAGGTTGAAGATAAAGACCCCCATATTGTGGGCCTGTCTGCCCTGCTGACAACCACTATGCCTGAAATAGGAAATGTCATTAAGGCCCTAAAGGATGCGGGACTCAGGGATAAAGTGACTGTGATGATCGGCGGAGCCCCGGTTAATGAAGGTTATGTAAAAGAGGTTAATGCCGATTATTATGCTAAAGATGCAGCTCAGGCTGCCTCAATAGCCAAAGAAGTGCAGGCGTAATGGCAAAAATGACTGCAAGAGAGCGTCTGCTGGCTGTTTTTAATGGGGAAGAACCCGACTATATTCCCTGGTCACCTCTGGTGGATTATTATTTCCTTTCATCTATTGGTGAAGATGGAGAAAGTGAAAAGGATATTATAAAAGCAAGCCGTGAACTGGGATTTGACCTAATGGAAAGACATGTTCCCACTTATAGTGAACCATTTGGCGGTTCGATGAAGATTGTTTATAAAGGTGATGTAGAAAAAAACACTATAAGAGAGGGTAATAAAATAATTAACAGGATTAATACACCTGTGGGGAATATAGAAGAGATTCGTGAAACTACTGAAAAGATAAAATATGGCTTTATTAAAGAACACTATTTAACAGATATGGATGATGTTAAAATATATAAATATATATTAGAAAACATAGAATTTGAGTCACTCAAAGAGGAATTTGCAGAAAGGGACCGGGAAATTGGCGAGGCAGGACTGGCAGTGCCTTCCGGACCTCTAACACCAATTCAGCAACTGCTTCAATTCCTGGCCGGGGTGGAAAATACTATATTTATGGTAATGGATAATCCGGAGGAGATGGAGGAGTTATTTGAACTCATTCACAAGAAAAACAAGGAATGTTATCAGATTATATTTGATTACCCATCTCCACTGGTAATAGCCTATGAAGATACCTCCACAACTGTTATTAGCCCTGATATGTACCGTCAATACTGTAAAAATTATATAGATGAATATAGTGAGATTGCTCATAAAAATGACAAATTATTTATCACTCATATGTGTGGTACACTAAGTCAGCTAACCGGAGACCTGGCAGAGGGGAAGATGGATGGTATTGATTCCATGTGTCCACCTACCAGTGGGGACCTTTGGCCCTATGATGCCCGTAAAGAGATTGGTGAAGAAAAAATAATCATTGGGGGAATTGAACCGGCATCCCTGAAGTCACTATCCCGACAGGAAGTGCGGGAATATGTAATTGAGGTATTAAAAAAGATGGCACCGGGCAAAAACTTTATATTAAGCAGTGGGGATGCTACTCCACATGGCACACCGGTAGAAAACATGAAAGAGGTGGCAAAGGTAGTAAGAGAATATGGTAAATATCCTCTTAATATTTAAATAAAAATAATTACAGGCAGGAGGGAAAAAATGTTTAATGTACTTGACTTTGATGAAATGAAGGAAACTGTCTTAAATGATGATGATGCAGTATTTTATATCCCCCGCAGGGTAAAAGAGATTAAAAGACATGGAAAAAAGATTGACATTTACTGTGAAGGTTGGGAATATAGAAGGGGAATTATGGATATCTGGTTTAATCAGTTAAATCCCAATCTAACACCAGCTGGTGAAAAGCTAAATATGGTCATCCGCCTGGAAGTTAAAACAGAGGAAATAGTTCGTCTGCGCCTGGTAAGAGGAGATGAAATAAAAGAAAGAACTACTCCAATGGTGGTAGAGGATTTTTCTGAGGTAAAGGTAGATTATGATTATCAAAAAGAAGATAATCAGGTATTAATAAAGACTGATAAACTAAATATTACCATAGAGAAGGACCCGGTAAATATTGGCATTGAGGATAAGGAAGGTCAGGAGTTATTAAAACAATATAATTATGATAAACATGCCATAAATGAATTAATTAAGTATCAGGGTGAAGCCCGCAATGATTATTCCAGTTTTGAATGTTATCCCTTTGGACTGGCAGAAAACTTAAAGACGGGAAAATCGGCTGCCTTTGATGCAATCTGTCTTAAACACAATGAAAATTTTTATGGACGGGGAGAAAAATTCACCGATATTAATAAAAGGGGACAGGAAGTTTTGGGCTGGCAGGTCGATGCTTTGGGTACCTCCACTCAAAAATCATATAAAAACGTACCCTTTTTTATGAGTTCAAAGGGTTATGGAGTTTTTCTAAATACAGCCTATAAGAATAAATTTAAACTGGGAGATTATTATGGCAAAGCTTATCAGCTGGAGACAGCCGAGGGGGAACTGGATTATTATTTGATTTATGGTCCTTCAATGAAAGATATACTGAAAAGATATACTGATATAACAGGCAAAACCCCGCTGCCCCCTAAATGGTCTTTTGGATTATGGATGAGCCGCAACAGTTATCGTTCAGAGGAAGAAATGCTGGAAACTGCACAAAAACTGCGGGAAAGGAAACTGCCCTGTGATGTGTTACATCTTGATGCAGACTGGTTTGAAGAAACACTTATGTGTGATTTTGAATTTGATAAAGAACGCTTTCCAGAACCGGAAAGATTGGTTAAAAAACTCAATGATCTGGGATATAAGATGAGTATCTGGCAGTTACCATATATTAATGAAAATAATAAACTATATCAGGAGGGTGTTGAAAAAGGATATTTTGCCCCGGGCGCGGCCCCATCCCCTCCCTCCCGTTTTCTTGCTCTCCGTCATCCTCCAGCCCGGGCCTGGTCTCCCTCTCCCTTCCCCCTCCTTCTTTCCCTTTTTCTTTCCTC
>CAZSTU010000278.1:0-3739 GCA_964609745.1 uncultured Halanaerobiaceae bacterium | reverse complement strand
ACTATTTTAATAGGCAATAATTTAGTTAATATTGCGGCTTCCTCTATAGCAACTTCTATAGCCATAGATTTCTTTGGAAACAAGGGTGTAGGAATTGCAACAGGAGTTGTAACTTTTATAATTCTTTTATTTGGAGAGATAACTCCAAAATCCCTGGGTAATAGTAAGTCTGAAAGATATGCAAAATTAGCAGCTCCATATCTTTATTTAATGCAGCGTATCTTTTTACCTATTGTCAACTTTTTTGCCTGGCTGATAAAGTTAATGGTCGGTCAAGAAAATCTGGTATCATCAGCTTTTTTGAGTGAAGAAGAAATTAGACGTTTTGTTAATGTTGGAGAAAAAGAAGGTGTAATTAAAGAAACTGAAAAAGAAATGATACAGAGTGTTTTTGATTTTGATGATATACAGGTTAAAGAAATAATGGTTCCCAGAATTGATATGGTCTGTGTAAGCAGATCTTCAAATATAGAAGATGTTGTAGAACTGGCAGTAGAAAAGGGACACTCTCGTATACCAGTTTATGAAGAGGTAATAGATGATATTGTAGGACTAATCTATGTAAAAGATCTTTTAAGCATGCTTTTAGAAGATAAAAAAGGAAAATCATCCAGAACTATAGATGACTTTCTCAAACCAATATATTTTATACCTGAAACCAAGCCTATAAATACACTGCTTGCTGAAATGAAGGCAAGAAAAGAACATATGGCCATAGTTCTCGATGAATATGGAGGGACAGCAGGCCTAATTACTATCGAAGATCTTCTGGAAGAAATAGTAGGAGATATTCAGGACGAATTTGATCTGGAACCAAAGATGATAGAGAAAATAGATGAAAATACTATAAAAGTTGATGCAAGAGTGGATATAGATAAAATTAATGAAATTTTGTCCCAACCACTTCTTGATGAGGAAGATTATGAAACTATAAGCGGATTTGTCCTTCATTTTTTAGGTTATTTGCCTGAGGAGGGTGAAATAATAGAACTTGAAAATTTAAAAATTGAAGTTGACAAAATAAGTGAACACCGCATTGAAAAATTAAAAATTATCAGCAAAGAACCACTGGAGTGTGAACAATGAAGATTTTAAAAGATCGATATTTAAAAATGATAATTATAATATTTTTGATTTTAAATGCCTTATTATTTATGCGCCTGCTTGATAAAATATATCTTCCTTTTGAAACAACTTCTTTAGAAAAAACTAAACAGGGAGCTCAAGCAGTCATCGAATATAGTGAAGAACTGGCAGAAAGCTATGGTGTTGCAGATAAAAAAAATGTAAAAGATAATCTGGCCAGATTTAAATATGAAATAGAAAAAGAAGATGACCCAGAAGAAGTGGCAAGTTTAATGGTGGATTATGGTAGACAAATACAGGATACTATATTTCGAGAACTTCAAAATAGACGAATAAACGATGTTTTAAATATTATAAATAATCAAAACCTACCTGATGATGGTAATATTACTATTTCTAATGTGGAAGATAAGATAAAAATAGCTGATCCTGAAAATATATTAAATGAACAAACTATTGATGAGCTTAAAGACGTGACAGTACAGCAAACAGTAGAAATAAAAATCAAAGATAGTCGTGCTCAAATAACAACACCCGAAGATATTTTTAATCAGGTTGATTTTCTGCAAACTAAAGTAGCTTCGCTTGAAAGACAGCTTAATAATATAAAAGAAAAAAGCGGTTATGCAGAAATGAGTGGTTCAGGTATAATATTAAATGTTTATGACAGAGAAAATAATTTGGAAGAAACAGGGGTTGTACATTCGACAGATATTAGAAATATAATTGATGAATTATTGATTGCCGGTGCAGAAGGAGTAGAAATAGGAGGACAAAGAGTAATTGCCACTACAGCAATAAGATGTGTAGGACCTACTGTTCTGGTAAACAATAGACCCATTACAGTTAATCCCATTGTAATTAAAGCTATTGGGGACCCGGAAGTGCTCAAAAGCAGTCTTGATATTATAAAAAATCAACTTGGTTCTTTTGGTATAGAATTTGAAGTCGATACTTCAGAAGAAATAAAACTTAATGCCTATTAACATTGCTTAATATATTAAATTTTATTGTAATAATTAGTCCGGGAAAGGAAGTGTATTTAATGAGGCAAAAGCTTTTATTTATACTGGTAATTTTAATACTTTTTATTATTATAATACCTGTAAAAGCACAGGAAGACAATGGCCTCGAAAATCAATATTCTCCTTTTAGTGGGATGCCAGTCGACGAAAGAATTCTTCAAAAAGCGATAATGGCAGTTATTGAAAATTCGCCACAATCCAGGCCGCAGTCCGGTCTAAATGATGCAGCTATTATTTATGAGTTTTTGGTTGAAGGTGGAATAACCAGATTTTTGTCACTTTACTGGGAAACAGTACCAGATAAAATTGGTCCTATTCGCAGTGCCCGTCCTTATTTTGTAGAAATTGCAAATTCTTATAAAGCTTTATTGCTGCACGCTGGTGCCAGCCCGGAAGGATTTGCCAGAATTGAAGAATTGAATATTGATAATCTTGATCAAATCTATAATGGAAATTATTACTGGAGAGGCAGTCAAAGGGAGACACCTCATAATTTATATACAGGATATTTTAAAATACAAAACTATCTTGAAGAGTTAACCGGTCAGGAGTATGAAACAAGATTTGATTTTCAGAACATTAGTTTTGTATCTTCCGAAGATATGGATGCAGAAAAAATCAATATTAGATATACAAAAGATTATCAGGTAAAATATGAATATCAGTCTCAGGAAAATAACTATTTACGCTATTTAAATGATTATGATAATCCTCATATGAGTTCACGGGAGGAACAGTTAAAAGCCAGTAACATAATAATTCAATTTGTTAATACTGAAAGGCAAGATGATGAAGGTAGACTAAAAATGGAAATTTTGGGAGAAGGTGCTGCTTTAATTTTAAAAGATGGAGTTGCAATTGAAGGAAGATGGGTTAAAGAAAATAATGAGTGGACAAAATACTATGATGTGGACTATAATCGGGTTGAATTAAATCCAGGCAAAACATGGATTCAGGTAGTACCAGTATCAACACAAGTAGATATTAAAGGAAGTCAGGAGAGTGATCTTAGTGAGTAACTCTAAAAAAGAAAAATTAATTGAAAAGGCCAAATTGGCTAAAGATAACGCATATGTACCCTATTCAAACTTTCCTTTGGGTGCAGCAGTGCTTACGGAGGATGACAATATATACAGTGGGTGTAATATAGAAAACGCTTCATATGGACTGAGCAATTGTGCAGAAAGAACAGCGCTATTTAAAGCTATATCAGAAGGTGAAAAAAATTTCAAAAAACTTGTCCTTGTAACAGATCGCAAAAAACCTGTTACTCCCTGTGGGGCATGCAGACAGGTTATAAATGAATTTGGGGATGATATCGAGGTAATTATGATCGGTAAAAACGGCAGGGAAAAATCATGTTTGAGTGGAGAACTATTGCCTGGATTCTTTCGACAGGAGGATATGGAAGATGACATTTAAATCAGGATTTATTTCCATTATTGGCAGACCCAATGTGGGCAAGTCCACCTTTGTCAACAATTTTATTGGTGAAAAGGCAGCAATTGTATCCCGCAAACCACAGACTACCCGCAACCAAATAAAGGCAATTTATACTGAAGACAGGGGACAGATTATTTTTGTAGATACTCCTGGTATACATAAAGCTAAAAATGAACTGGATAAAT